>JBBSSC010000061.1:0-9180 GCA_038242465.1 Propionibacteriales bacterium
GGAGTTTCCGGTGCCCGTGTAGTCCATATAGAACTGCTGGTCGTCCTCGACGAGGCGGTAGTACGACTGGTTGTCGATGCCCTTCATCGACAGCGTCGGCCCGAGGTGGTTGCCCTCGGCCGTGTGGTTGTAGACGACGTCGAGGATGACCTCGATGCCTGCCTCGTGCAGCGCGCGCACCATGGCCTTGAACTCCTCGACCTGCGCACCCGGGCGTGAGGTGTAGGCGTCGTGCGGGGCGAAGAAGCCGATCGTGTTGTAGCCCCAGTAGTTGGTGAGACCCTTCTCGACGAGGTAGTGATCGGTGACGAACTGGTGCACCGGCAGCAGCTCGATGGCCGTCACGCCGAGGCCCAGGAGGTGATCGACGACCAACGGATGCGCGATCGCCGCGTACGTGCCGCGGATCTCCTCGGGAATGCCCGGATGCGTCATCGTGAGGCCCTTGACATGCGCCTCGTAGATCACGGACTCGTTGTACGGCGTGCGCGGCATCCGGTCGTTGGCCCAGTCGAAAAACGGGTTGGTTACGAGCGAGTACGGCACGTGCCCGGCGGAGTCGAGGTCGTTGCGCTCGTCCGGATCGTCGAACTTGTAGCCGAACAGCGAGTCGTCCCAGTCGACGCCGTGCGAGAAGGCCTTGGCGTACGGGTCGATCAACAGCTTGTGGGGATTGCAGCGCAGCCCGTTCTCCGGCTCGTAGGGGCCGTGCACGCGGTAGCCGTAACGCTGCCCCGGACCGACGCCGGACAGATAGCCGTGATGGACGAAGCCGTCGACCTCCTCCAGCCGCAGCCGGGTCTCGGTACCGTCCTCGTCGAACAAGCAGAGCTCGACCTTCTCGGCGACCTCCGAATACAGGGCGAAGTTGGTGCCGATGCCGTCGTACGTGGCTCCGAGAGGGTAGGCACTTCCAGGCCAGGGACGCACAGAGACTCCAGATCGTTGCAAGAAGGGACTCCCAGGCCATACCCCCTTCTACACATCGGCAATCCGCCCCAGATGTGAGGTCGGTCGCGCCTCAGGCCTGCGGACGCTCGGCGCGCAGCGGCTCGATCACCTCGCGGACGTGCGGACTGTCGAAGAACTCCTCCAATGTCAGCGGCAGAGGGATGCGCCAGTTGGGATACTCGTCGATAGTGCCGGGCAGATTGGGCTGCCGGATCTCACCGATGACATCGGTCGGAGAGCTCAGCACCAGGCGCGACGCGGCCCGAGCGATGACGGCATGCAACGCGACGACATCGTCGTCGGTCGCGATGCGCTCGGCCTTCACAAGATCCATGAGCGCCTCCCGATCGGCCGCCGCTGCCCGATACGCGTCATCGGCAGGACCATCGAGCAGATCCAGCGAGGCACGCAGGCGCACGTGCTCGGCTGCCAGCCAACCCGTCGCGGTCGGCAGATCGTGCGTCGTGACGCTCGCCATCGTCGCGGGCTCCCAGTCTGCAGGACGCTCGAAGGGCTGGCCGGGCGCGTCCCACTCGCGCTCGAACCACAGGACAGCCGAGCTCAGCATGCCGCGCTCGTGCATCGTGGTCGTGACGATCTCCTCGACCGTGCCGAGATCCTCGCCCACGATGATGGCACCGGCGCGATGCGCTTCGAGAGCCAGCACAGCGAGCATCGCGTCGGCGTCATAGTGCACGTAGGTGCCGCGGTGCGCGGGCTCTCCCGGCGGGATCCACCACAGCCGCCACAGCCCGGCGATGTGATCGATGCGGATGCCGTCGGCGTGCTCGAGGACGCTGCGAACAACCTCGCGGAACGGCGCATAGCCGGCTGCCGCGAGCTCCCCCGGCGAGAACGGCGGGAGGCCCCAGTCCTCGCCCAGCTCGTTGAACGCATCGGCAGGACATCCCACGCGCCCCGCGGGTGCGAAGGCCTCGCGATGCGACCAAGTGTCGGGCCCTCCGGCGCTCACGCCCACCGGGAGATCGTGGACGATGCCGACGCCCATGCCCCCCTCGTGGGCAGCGGCCCGCGCAGCATCCAGCTGCTGGCGGCACAGCACCTGAAGCCAGACGTGGAATGCGATGCGCTCGGCGAGATCGACCCTGATCTGCGCGATCGCCGGCCCCGACGGGTCCTGCAACGACCCAGGCCAGTCGCGCCAGTCGCCTCCATGTTGCTCCGCGAGAGCGCAGAAGATCGCGAAGTCCCGCAACTGGTCGTCGGGGTCGAAGAGCTGCTCCGCTTCTGGACGATGGGGCCACAACAGCTCGAGGGCCGCGTGCTTGGCCTCCCAGACCTCGTCATATTCGATGAGATCGGTGTCTCGTCTTGGCGTCAACGCGAGGACCGAGGCCTGGGTCGCGGCGTCGGCCGATCGGTACGCGACGGTGTCGGTCACCCGGAGGTAGAGCGGATTGGCGAAACGCCGGCTCGCCGGCGAATACGGCGAGCGCTGGATGGGATGCGTCGGCGCGACGGCTTGCACGGGATTGACCAAGATAACGCCCGCGCCCTGCTCGGATCCGGCGCGCCGGGCGAACTCCGCCAGATCGCCGAAGTCGCCCATCCCCCACGACTCAGCCGACCGGAGCGCATACAACTGCAGCATCCATCCCCATGTCGGGCGGATGTCCGGCATCCGTGACGGGGCGACGATCAGCGTCACGGTCTGGTCGTCTGTGACGACGTGGTGCCAGCCGAGTGGCAGATCGCCCGGCAGCGAGCCATCTACCTCGATGCTGCTGCCGTCCTCCAGCTCGACCCGAGCCGCGATACCCACATCGTGCACCTGGCCCTCGACCAGCACGATCGTCGGCGGCAGGGCCGTTCGGCGCTCGCGCTCCCGGACGTCGCGCAACGAGGCGCTCACGGCATCGGCGGTAGAGGCGTCGACATCGAGCATGCCGAGCACCGCGATGACGAGCTCGTCGTCGACTTCGACGACCGTCCGGTCAGAACCCTCGTACTCGGTCGCAACTCCATGGGCGTGGGCCAGCTCGGCGAGCTCCAGGTTGGTCACGGGCGTGCTGTACCCATCCGGCCCGCCGGCACACATTCCGCGCCGCCTAGGACTCGCTAGCCTCACTACATGCGCTTCAGCCCGGTCGATGTGTTCACGCACGAGCTCATGTACGGCAATCCGGTGGCCGTGGTGCACGAAGCAGATGCGTTGACGGATAGGCAGATGGCCGCCTTCGCACGGTGGACGAATCTGTCGGAGACGACCTTCCTGCTGTCGCCCACCGATCCCGCCGCGGACTACCGGTTGCGGATCTTCACGACGCGCGGCGAGCTGCCCTTCGCGGGGCATCCGACGCTGGGCTCGGCGCGGGCCTGGCTCTCAGCTGGCGGCGCGCCATCGCGTGATGGAATGCTCGTCCAGGAGTGTGGTGCGGGCCTCGTCCGCATCCGTGATGATGGCGGCCGCCTGGCCTTCGCCGCACCCCCGTTACGGCGTGGCGGACGCGTCGACGAGGCCGACATCGAGCGGGTCGCAGCGGGTCTCGGGCTCGCTCGGGAGGATGTTCTCGACGCGAGGTGGGCCGACAACGGGCCCGGCTGGGTCGCGCTGCTGCTCGCTAGTGCCGATGCCGTCCTCGCTGTGGAGCCGCGAGGCCTGCAGGGCCCGGACAAGGTCGGCGTCGTGGGGCCAGCCCCGACTGGCAGCGAAACACAGTTCGAGGTGCGCGCCTTCTTCCCGCCCGGCGAAGATCCCGTCACCGGGAGTCTCAATGCGGCCATCGCGCAGTGGCTCATCGGTGCGGGCCAAGCTCCGGAGTCATATATCGCCTCGCAGGGAACGCGGCTCGGTCGCCGCGGCCGCATCCATGTCGACCGCCGAGGCGAAGACATCTGGATTGGCGGCGACACCGTGATGGGCATCAAGGGCGACGTAGCCCTCCCCTAGCCAGATTTGCGGAAACCTGCACGGATTCATACATCCTTAACGGTGCAGGTTCCCGCAAATCTGGGACGGGTGGGCTCAGGAACCGGTGAACGTTGCCTTGCCGGGGCCGTTCTCTACGAATGACGTCATGCCGGCGGTGCGGTCGTCGGTGGCGAAGAGGCTGCCGAACTCGGCGCGCTCGATATCAAGGCCCGTCTGAAGGTCCACTTCGAGCCCGCGGTCCACCGCGCTCTTTGCTGCGCGCAAAGCGAGAGCTGGACCCCCGACGAACTGCTTGGCCCATTCGACCGCCTTGTCGTAGACCTCTGCGACGGGATGGATTTGGTCGACCAGGCCGATCGCGAGCGCCTCCTGGGCATCGATGAAGCGGCCCGAGTAGATCAGCTCCTTGGCCTTGGCCGGGCCGACGAGCCGGGAGAGGCGCTGTGTACCGCCCGCGCCGGGGATGATGCCGAGCAGGATCTCGGGCTGGCCTAGCTTGGCGTTGTCTGCCGCGAAGCGCAGATCCGTCGCGAGTGCGACCTCGCAGCCGCCGCCCAGCGCGAATCCCGTGATGGCCGAGACCGTGGGCTTGCCGATCGCGGCGATGTCACGCGTGAACGCCTGCAGGAGGTGTGATCGCTTGGCCATCTCGGCGTACGGCATCGTCGCCATCTCGACGACGTCAGCACCTGCTGCAAAGACCCGCTCGCCGCCGTAAACGACGACGGCCGCGATGTCATCGCGCTGATCGGCTTCTTTGGCGACCGCTGACAGCTCGTCCTGCATCTGCGCGTTGAGCGCATTCATCTTGGGACGGTCGAGCCGGATCGTGCCCACCCCGTCGGTAACTTCGAGTCGTACGAATTCGCTCACTGCTATGCCTCCACACCATCGCTGACAGCTGACCTGTCGTCGTCGCGATCGAGCATAGGCTCACGATGTGCCGCACGCGGGCACGGCCTCCCGGACGAGGAACAGCTGTGCGGCCAGCGCCAGATCGACTCCTCCCACGACGATGCCCTGAGCTCCCACCGCAGGATCGCGAAGGTCTCTTGGCACGTCGCACTTTGCATAGCCCCGCTCCCCTGCCTCGATCGGACGGCCTACCGTAGGTCGGGTGACCGCCACTCTCCGCGACGACGACCTCAGCCTGGAAGCAACCTCCGGTTCCGAGGAGATGATCCGGCTAACGATCGTCCTCGGCGGTGAGCGAGTCGGAACAGTCGAGCTGCGTGCCGTCGACACGATCACCGCCTCGATCCAGTGGAGCTCCAGCCTGGATCAGCCCTTCGTGATCGGCCGCGCGCTCCGCTTGGCGATCGGTCATGCCTTCGCTGAGCTCGGCGTCGGCCGCGTAGAGGTCCGCCTCCCGATGGACCACTCCGCCGATGTCCGCGCGGCCTCGATCGGGGGGATGCGCCGCGAGGGCATCCTCCGCATACCGGGCACCGATCCCGATCATGTCCTGATGGCACGACTCGCGAACGATGCGCCCGCCGTGAGCCGCGAAGGATTCATCGCGATCCTCAACGCGGGTTTGCCGACCAAGCGAGTCATCAGCCAGGGCCTCATCCGCGACGAGCAGGGCCGCGTCCTGCTCTGCGAGCTGACTTACAAGAAGGAATGGGATCTGCCCGGCGGTGTCGTCGAGGTTGGCGAGGCCCCGGCGGTCGGACTCGTGCGCGAGCTCTACGAAGAGCTCGGCATCACGGTCGAGGTCCGTGGCCTGCTGACGGTCAACTGGCTGCCGGCCTGGCGCGGCTGGGACGACGCATGCATCTTCCTGTTCGATCTGGGTGTCGTCGACAGCTCCATCACCGACGAGATGACGCTGCAGCCCTCCGAAATCAAGTCCGTCCGCTGGTGCGATCCGGAGACCGTCCGCGCCCATGCTGCCGCGGCCGCGATAGAGCTGCTCGAAGCCGTCGACGCGGGCGCGCTGCCCACATACCGCGAGGCTCCGAAAGCCGCTGAGTGACCTGCCGGGTCAGCGGATCGACGACGCTCCGCCGTCGCCACTGACGACTCCGCCGTACTGACCGAGCGCGCGCGGCTTGCCGTTGCCGCCGGGCAGGTGGATCAGCACCTGGTGGTAGTAGTTCAGCTGACCAGAATCCTCGATACCGCCCGACAAAAAGGCCTGCTGCGGCGATCCTTCGGGCCACGTGATCTTCAGACCGTCCGGAACCGTGTCAGTGTCCTGCCGCAAGAACGTCACGAAGACCAGCGCACCACCATCGGCGGTACGGAGCGCGTACCGCACCCTTTCAGCCTCCCAGGTCTGCGAGAAGTCGACGCCCTCGAGACCCGCGTTGGTCGCGGCCGTCGACCTCATCTGCTGGATGAACGAGTCATCGGCTATATCGGCCGATGCCCCCGCCGCAGGCTCGGCGAGTGCTGCCGCATAGGACTCAGCAACCGCCTGCGCCGACATCGACATCCCCGTCGCGTCGTCGGCGGCGACCCGGACGGCGGCACCCTTGCGACGCCGTACCTCGGGCAGCGACGTGTCGGCCAGAGCCTGAGGGCTCGACGTCAACAGCCACGGATCGGCCGATGACGTGCGCTCGAAGATCTGCACCCGGTTGACGCCGAGCGCCCGATCACGCACGACGGCGTAGAACCACAGCGGATACTTCGAGAAGCGCGGAGTCGCCATGTCGGTGACCTCGACGCGCCCCGTTTCGAGCTCCTGCGTCTGGGCAAGACGCTGCGAGACCTCGAACGAGCCTGTGTCGATCGCCAGCAGCGCTCCGGTCTCGACGGTCGACAGCGGCTTGGAGTCCAACAGTTCCGCGGCGGAGTTGCGCACCTCGCGGTACCCCCTCAGGACGTCGGCGACCTCCGCCTCGCGGGCCGCAATCTTGTCGGGCTTGGCGTCATCGCGCTGGTGCGGTACGGCGCAGGCCGCGAGCAACAGCGCGCATACCGCCACGAGCATCCGGCGCCACCTCATGGCTTGCCCTCCTCGTCGACGATCTCGAACTTGGACAGCTCGTCCTCGCCCACCTCGTGCTCGACGCCGTCCTCATCGACGAACACGTACACAACCTCTTCTTCAACGGCGTCCTCGTCGACATATCCGTCGACGGTGGCGCGTTCTGGTCGTCTGCGCCACCGCAGGAATCCCAGCCATGCCAGCTCCACTCCGAGCAGAAGCAGGGCGAGCCCCTTGGTGAAACCGCCCTTGACGCCGTAGGCCAGCGTCACCTCCAGGCCCGCAAGATTCGACGAGCCGACCGACAGGACCGCGATCGAGACCGTCTCGTCGGGCAACTGGGTGCTGATGCTGGCGCCACCGAGCCCGGCCGCACTGTCGATCCACCAGTCGAGGGCCGTCGGCGCGCCCGGCAAATTGGGCTCGCCGTCGACCTCACGCATCGTGAGATCCCACGGGTGCCTGAAGCCCGTGACCTCGAGGCGCCCCGTCTTGCCGACGAAGTCCTGCACGTCGACGGCGTTGCCGATACCGATGAACACGGGCTTGCGGACCGGGACCTCGACCAGGACATCGACCTGCAGATCGGCCCAGCGAATCGCGCCGGGCGCCACGACGACTGCTATGTCATCCGTCTCGATCGGGTGGGGTCCGGTCGTGACGCGACTGTCCGGACCCAGGAAGACCATGACGGCCGCGCCGAGCAGCGCGAGGAGCACACCCAATGCCGACACGGCCCAGCCAGACGTCGTCCGCATCGCCACGCCCCTCTCGCGCGTCACCAGTCGAGTGACGACGCACCGACCCTACCGAGTCAGAAGAGCGCTGTAGCCAAGGCGCGACGAGCCACCATCACGACAGGATCAGCGATTCCGACGACCGTGAACAGCTCGAGCAGCCGCTCGCGGACGGCATCGCGCTCATCGCCCGAGGTGTTGCGGATCAGCGTGATGAGCCGGTCGAAGGCATCCTCGACGTGCCCTCCGCTGATATCGAGATCGGCGACCAGCATCTGTGCCTCGATGTCATCGGGTCGATCGGCCGCCGCGGCACGGACCGACTGCAGATCGGCGTCCTTGGTGCGCGAGAGCCACTTGACCCGCGCGAGCCGCTCGGCGATCTCGACGTCTGCCGGGTACTGCACCCGCAGCTTCTCGTACTCCGCGACCGCCGTCTCGAAATCGCTGGCCATGAAGGCCTCCTCGGCGGGCACGAAGCGCGGATCCTCGGGCTCCTGTATCTCCGCGTCATCGCCCGCCGCTCCCACAGGCTGAGCGCGGCCGGTCAGCCCATTCTCAGCCGCGATGCGGACAAGCTCGTCGAAGTAGCGACGCATCTCGTCCTCCTCGACCGTGCCCTGGAACAGCGGCACGGGCTGCCCCTGGATCAGGCCGGCGACGTACGGAACGCCCTGCACCTTGAGCGCCTGGGCGATCTGCGGGCTCGTCTCGACATCGACCCGGGCCAGCAGGATCTGACCCGCATAGGAGTCGATCACGGTGGCCAGCGTCTCGTTGAACGCACCGCCCTGAGCCGCGCGGGACGACCACAGTCCGAGCACCACGACGTACGACATCGACGCCTCGAGGGCGACGGTCTGGAATGTGTTCTCGTCGATGTCGACGACGTAGGAGCCTCCACCCTGCGACGGGGCGGGAGCCGGACGCGAGACGGGCTGCTTGAGAACTGACAGATCGATGGCACCGGGACGCGAGAAGTTCATGCGCTCAGTGTAGGAACACGGACACGAGCGCGTGCCGCAGCGGTCAGCCGCCGTTCGTGAAGTGCTGCTGGTCGAGATTCTGACGACGCCCACGCAGGCCGGCATCCTGCACGACCTTCTGGATCGCGTGGTCGATCAGATCGACGTCCGCGATGTACCGGATATGTCGAACGCCCTGTTCTTGCGCAGCCGACTCGAACGTCATGTGTCCGTAGCTGAACGGCCAGCGGCCCAGCAGCGGACGCTCGACCGTGACGTCAAGGATGCGGTTGATCGGCACCGTGGCGCGCTTGGTCGAGACGATGCCCGTGACGCGGAAGACCCGCATGTCGGTGAGCACGAAGATGTCACGCTTATCGCGAAGCCACAGGAAGGCGGCATGGCCGATGAGTGCGATCGCGAGTAGCAGCGGCAGCCAGCCGATGCTCGCGGGGCCGATCACGGCCAGCACGACGAGCAGGAGCGCGCCGATCAGCTCGGCCGCTGAGCGCGCGTAGACGATCGGATGGTGCGGGTACTCCCCCACCTTGTGCTCGGTGGGATTCTGGAGCAGATTGCCATCGATTTCGTGATCGGGCAGGAGCTCCAGGATCCAGTCGAACAGACCGCGGATCATTGGCTCGGACTACTGCGAGAGCTCGTTGAAGAAGACGCCGAGCTGCTCGAAGGCATCGA
>JBBSSC010000062.1:0-9040 GCA_038242465.1 Propionibacteriales bacterium
AGAGCAGCCCGGTGCACATCGCGGTGTACTTCGCGCTGATCATCTTCTTCACGTACTTCTACGTGTCGATCACCTTCAACCCGGAGGAGCGGGCGGACGACATGAAGCGCTACGGCGGCTTCGTCCCCGGGATCCGTCCGGGCCGGCCGACCGCCGAGTACCTGCAGTACGTGCTGTCCCGGATCACCCTGCCGGGGTCCATCTACCTGGGGGTCGTGGCGGTGCTGCCCAACTTCTTCCTGTCGATCACCCAGAGCGGTCAGAACCAGAACTTCCCATTCGGCGGCACGACTCTGCTCATCATCGTCGGCGTCGGTCTCGACACCGTCAAGCAGATCGAGAGCCAGCTTCAGCAGCGTAACTACGAAGGGTTCCTCAAGTAATGCGTCTCCTCATCATGGGTCCCCCCGGTGCTGGTAAGGGAACCCAGGCGGTCGCGCTCGCTGACCGTATTGGCGGAGCGCATATCTCGACCGGAGATATCTTCCGAGCGAATGTGCGTGATCAGACCGAGCTGGGCCGCCGGGCACAGCAGTACATGGACGCTGGCGAGTACGTGCCCGATGAGGTCACCAACGCCATGGTTAGGGACCGGCTGGCCCAAGAAGATGCCCGTTCGGCATTTATTCTCGATGGCTACCCGCGCACGGTTGACCAGGTCTCGACGCTCGACGGCATCCTCGACGAGCTCGGCACCAAGCTCGACGGGGTCATCGAGCTCGTCGTCGATCCCGAAGAGCTGATCCAGCGGCTGCTCAAGCGTGCCGAGACCAGCGGACGTGCCGATGACACCGAAGATGTCATCCGCCATCGCCAGGAGGTCTACACGACCGAGACGGCACCACTGCTCATGGTCTACGGCGAGCGCGGCATCGTGCTGGAGGTCGACGGTATGGGTGACATGGATGAGGTCACCCGCCGGATCGACGCAGCGCTCGAGAGCTGACGCTGAGCCTGTGATGTTCGACCGCGGGATCGAGATTAAGACTCCCGATCAGATCGCCATGATGCGATCGGCGGGACTCGTCGTCGGTGAGACGCTCGAAGTGCTGCGCTCGGCTGCCGCCGCCGGCATGACAACCCTGGAGCTCGATGCGATCGCCCACGATCACATCCGGTCGCGCGGAGCGACATCGAACTTCCTGGGTTACGGAGCACACGGTCCGTCCGGTGCGGGCGGCTTCACAGGTGTCATCTGCGCTTCGGTCAACGACGAGGTGGTGCACGGTATGCCGGGCGACCGGGTGCTGCGCGATGGCGATCTTTTGTCGATCGACTGCGGTGCGATCGTCGATGGCTGGCACGGCGATGCCGCAATCACCGTCGCGATCGGCGATGTGCCCGACGAGATCTCGGCGCTCATGGAGGCCACGGAGCAGGCGTTGTGGCGCGGTATCGCCGCAGCACGGCTCGGCGGGCGTGTCTCCGACATCAGCCATGCGATCGAGACCTCGATCGTCGCGGCCGGCGACTACGGAATCGTCGAGGGCTTCACGGGGCACGGGATCGGCTCGGAGATGCATCAGGCGCCCGATGTGCACAATTACGGCAAGCCCCGTCGGGGCCCAAAGCTCGTTAAGGGCCTGGTCTTGGCCGTCGAGCCGATGGTGACCACTGGAACATCCGACACCCGCACCCTCGCGGACGACTGGACCGTCGTCACGACCGATGGTTCTTGGGCTGCGCACTTCGAGCACACCTTCACGTTGACCGACACCGGCACGTGGGTCTTGACCGCGCTCGACGGCGGGCGGGCCCGCCTGGCCGAGCTCGGCGTGCCCTATGGGGGAGACTGAGGCCATGAAGGCGCTCGCTGGGGTGACGATGTTCGTTGTGATGGCCGGCTGCGGCTTCTCGTCCGAGTCGGGCAGTACATCCGGCGACAACTCCGGTGGCGCGACTCCCGAGGAGGCGGTCACGATGCTGCTGACATCGCTCGAGGCCGGCAGCTGCGCCGACGTCAAGGAGATCGTGCTGACGCCGGCGACCGTCGACTGCGAGATGATCGGCACGCTCAAAGGATCGTTCGCCGACGAGGGGGTCGACCTCGCCGATGTCACCTATACGGCCGGCGACATCGCCGATGGCAGCGGAAGCGTCACGACCGACTGGGGCAATGGTGATGCGGCCGACACCTGGCAGGTCGAGAAGATCGACGGTGTCTGGAAGGTCGTCTTCGACTCGGTCGAGTAGGCGTGATCAGGGTGCTACCCAGGGCGCAGCCCTGAGCTCGTCCGAATTGTTCAGCTCAGTCGTGTCGGTGTTATGTGATGCGGTGATCGACACGATCACGCGGGGTCGCCAACCGTGAAGCGAGAACTCGAGCGGTGGCACGTCGGTGCCAGTCTGCTCCCGGGTACAGGTCAGGCTGGTGATGATGCTGCCGATAGGAGGCTCTCCGCAGTTCCACTCGGACGAGACGCCGCCTTGGTACGTGACGTTATCGCCATTCTCGGCGTCGAACGCCAGTGACACCGTCATGATGTTCTGCCGGGGTTCGTCGCCGACAGCCGTGATGCCGATAGACAGTCGGCGTTGCAGGTCAGGGGCCTGGTCCGTGAATCCCGCGATATTCACTCCGTAGTCCGTCGAAGTGGGGCCGGGCGGCTCAGGGCTTGGTGTTGGCTCAGGTGTGGGCTCCGCAGTGGCGGGGTCTTCGGTCACAGGAGAGAAGGTCGGCATGGTGTCCGGGCCGGGGGACGGCTTGATGGCGGGTGCCTCGGCCGGGGGCAGGGGGTCGGCCGTAGGAGCCGGCTCGATGGGAGGCTGGGGTGTCAAGACGGACACTGGTGGGTTGACAGTCGGACGGGGCGGCTGCCGCTCGAGCCGCGAGACCTCGGGCGCAGGTGGTGCTATGGATGCCGGTGGCGTGCTGGGGGCGGTTGAAAGGGTCTTGGCGCTCTCGTCAATGACCTTTGCGTCATCGTTGGCGAGCTGGGACACGGCGACGGCACTGCCCGCGATGATAAGCGTCGATACCGCTGCGACGACGATGCCGGAGGATGCGCCCGCAGAGGTGCCTGCGGCCGCCCAACGGAACGGGCGGCTCATGCTGTGCGCGAGCTGTGCGAGCAGGCCCACCCCGACGATCGAGCTCGACGAGGCGAGATAGCCCGTCGCTGCGACGCCGAGCAGCGCGGGAGCCAGAAGCCCGGCGAGGTGGTTGTTAACCTCGGTGAGCTCTGCGTACAGGCCCGAGCAGCGTGCGCAAGTGTCGAGGTGAGCGTCGACCTGGCCGGCATCGCGCTTGGAGAGGTTATTGCGCACGTGCTGGGCGAGCAGGGGAGTGGTTCGTCGGCATCCGTCGTCGATCGCGGGCGCGAGGTGCCCTTGCAGATAGGCGGTGCGCAGACCTTCGCGCGCGCGGTAAGCGAGCGCCGAAACACTGTTGGGCGTCATCCCGAGCAGCGGCGCCACTTCGGCGGGCTTCTGTCCTTCGACGTCGAGATGCCACAGGACGAGCTGCCAGCGCTCGGGCAGCGAGGCGAAGGCCGTAGCAGCGGTGCTCTGCTCGAACTTCATCTCGGCGGGATCGACGAAGGCGACGGCGCGATCGAGCTCTGACTCGTCAGCCGTGGTCTTGACCCGCTTCGCGGCCCGGATGCGGTCGACGTGTAAGCGACGGATCGAGGTCAGCAGGTAGGCGCGAAAGAACTCGTCGGGACCTTTGCCGTTCTGCAGCGCGCCGAGGACCCTCGAAAAGCCCTCCGCGACGAGATCGTCGGAGTCAGGACCCCGCACGAGCTGGCGCGCCAGCCGATTGGCAGCCTCACGGTGGCGCGCGAACAGCTCACCGTAGGCGTCGAGGTCACCCGAGCGCACCCGCTCAATGAGCTCGGCGTCCGAGGAATCAGTCGTTGTGGGGGTGCTGCTCACGGGTGCAGCCGCCTGCCGACCGGTGCGGTCAGAGTCATTGCGATGGGTCTCCTGAGATAAGCGGGCCGTATCGCTCGGCCAGGCGCCCCCGCGCAAACTGAGAACTACTTCCAAGAGTTAGACGTTTGTACCATCCAATCGTGACGGTCCACTGGGGAGAATCACCAGCGGACGTAGGGCACACGCGGTCATCGGATCGTCACGGTCTTGTCGACCGTGATCGGACCGACGGTCGAGGTGCCTCGATAGGCGATGCGATAGGTCTGTGGGCCGCCAGGCTGTGACTTCAGGGTGATCGTGGCGAGGCCGTTCTTGACCTTCGCAGTGCGTGGGGTGCCGGTACCGCGCCGGAGCGCGACCGAGCCGCCGGGTACGGCGCCCCTGGCAGTGATGCGGATCGTGAAGGTTACCGTGCCGGCGGCGGGCTTGGCCGTCGAGATCGCGAGCCTCGGAGCGGACTTGACGCGGGGGAGTCGTGCGGACACCGCGGTGCGCGAGGAGTAGCCCGCGGCTTTGATCGTGGCGCGCACCGACAGACGGCGGCCCAGATCGCGGGCGGACACCCGATACGTCCGTCCCGTCGCGCCGGAGATCGCGACACCGTCGCGGAGCCACTGGTTCCGGACGCTGGCGGAGGTAGGACCGTAGGTGCCGGAACGGATCGACAGCTTCGCGCCGAGCATGAGCTTGCCCGTGATCGAGGGCGCGGCCGAGACGTTGATGCGTCCTGTGGCGACGCGTGCGGACGTGGTCGAGAGCGACGAGGCCGTTACGAATCCGTCGCGCCGGGCGATGACCTTCACCCGGAGCGCTGTGCCGCGATCGCGGTACGTCGGGACGAACGTGCGCTCGGTCGCGCCGGGGATGGCCTGCGAGCCGCGGTACCACTGGTACGCGTAGGCAGGCGCCGGCGACCACGACCCCGTTGATGCGGTAAGGCGGGATCCGACCCTAGCCGTGCCGGCGACGGTCGGACGAGACCGCAGCGCAAGACTGCCCCGGGTGACTGCAGCGGTGCTGGCGGACTGGCTCGTCGTCGTGGCATATCCGGTACGGCGTGCTGTGACCTCGACTGACACCGCGCGGCCGAGGTCGACTGACCGGGGTGAAAACGTCGAGGCATTGGCTCCGCTCACCGGCACCCCCTCGATAAGCCACTGATACTCGAAGGACAGCTCGGTGCGCGACCACGTGCCGGTCGAGGCAGTGAGGGACTGACCGACGCGGGGTGTGCCGGAGATCGCGGGCCTGACAGATACCGACACGGGGGCCGCTCCGAGGGCTGCCGTCGGCGCAGATGTTGCGAAGACCGCGCTGTAGCCGCCCTTGGCGGCGCGGACGCGCAGCGACACGGGCTTGCCGACATCTCCGGCACGAGGCTTGAACGTCATGGCGGTCGCGCCGGTGACATCGGACCCGTCCACCAGCCACTGGTATGTGAATGACGTGACAGCGGGGGACCAGACCCCCGGCGACGCGGTCAACGTTCCGCCGAATCGCAGGGAGCCGCTGACCGACGGCAGGGTTGTGGGCGCGAGGGCGCCGGGCGCCACGGCGATGGCCGGTGACACGGCTGTGGCTCCGGAGAAGTTGGGACGAGTCGCGGTCACGGCGACCGACAGACCCTTGCCGAGCTCGGAGCCACTCGGGGTGAACGCCTTGGCGTTAGCGCCTGCGATCGCGACGCCATCGGCTAGCCACTGATATGTGTAGGTGTTCCCGGTGGGATTCCAGGTGCCGCCCGAAGTGGATAGCGCCGCGCCGACCCTGACGGTGCCTGAGATGGCAGGCGCGGTCTTGTTGAGGATCGCCTGATCGGCGAAGTGGATGATGCCATCGGGCCAGCCGCCGCCGGACTTGGTGATCTTGCGCCAGTCGAAGGCGCCGCTCCAGTTGGACTCTGACACCCAGATCTCGCTGGACGACACGACCTTCTCGATATATGCGACGTGATTGCCGGTCTTGCCCCACCAGGCCACTGCGCCGATCGCTGGGCTCGAGTTCGTGACCGAGCTCATCGCGGTGCCCCAGTCGCGAGCGTTGCCTACCCCGGGCTGGGGGCGCTTGTTGGGCATCCCGTTGGTCGTGACGAGGCGGTGCGCGACGTAGTTCGTGCAGTTGGTCCCGGTGTACATGTTCCAGTAACTCGTGCTCTTGGCCGTGGCATAGCCGCCGTGGGGATAGCCCTGCGACTCGCAAGAGGTGTATCCCGTGCATAAAACGGTCGAGGCCGCCTGGGCAGGGGTCACCGGCACGAGGAAGGCGGAGAAAAATAGCACGACGAATGCGATCCGGGTACGCGACACGCCGACACTCTACGTGACGGATGGGACGGATGGGGCGTGGAGGCGCGATCAATCCGGAGGGTGGCCCCGGGTGGGGGGCGGGATCAGGGAGGCGATTTGAGTTGGCTGGCCCCGTAGGCGTACGATTGGGAGTCGGCCTTTTCAGGTCCGCATTTCCCACGCCCAAAGGTGCCGCATTTGCGGTGTCTGTGGGATGCATCCGGGGCCGATGGTTCACGCAAGCAACCAAAGAAGAGGTTATGGCGAAAAAAGAAGGCGTCATCGAGATGGAAGGTGCCGTAGTCGAGGCGCTGCCCAACGCGATGTTCCGTGTTGAGCTGGCCAACGGTCACAAGGTTCTCGCGCACATCAGCGGCAAGATGCGTCAGCACTACATCCGCATCCTTCCTGAGGATCGGGTCGTTGTGGAGCTTTCGCCGTACGACCTCTCCCGAGGGCGCATCGTCTACCGCTACAAGTAAGCACAACAACTCAATACCCACGTTCAGATCGCAAAGAGAGACTCTCGATGAAGGTCAACCCGAGCGTGAAGAAGATCTGTGACAAGTGCAAGGTGATTCGTCGCCACGGCCGCGTCATGGTGATCTGCGAAAACCCCCGCCACAAGCAGCGTCAGGGTTAAGCACTTTCTTCACAGCACAGCAGTAGCACCACGAAACATCTGATCGCTCCCCCCACACGGCCAAGATCTCAATCTTGGCCCGTGGAGGGTTACCCCCGGAAGCGTAGGCCGGGGCCCTACTCCAGATCTCCAAGATCTGGGAGGCAGTCGGGACGCATCAGGTGACCACACCTCGCCGAATGGAAGGAACTGCCTACATGGCACGCCTCATGGGAGTCGATCTCCCGCGCGAAAAGCGCATCGAGATCGCACTCACGTACGTATTCGGGATCGGTCGCACACGCGCCACCCAGACCCTCGCCGCAACCGGTATCAGCCCGGACAAGCGCGTCCACGAGCTCGACGACAACGACCTCGTCGCGCTGCGCGATCACATCGATGCGAACTACCAGACCGAAGGCGACCTGCGTCGTACGGTCACGGCAGACATCCGTCGCAAGATGGAGATCGGCAGCTACCAGGGCCGCCGCCACCGTGCGCACCTGCCCGTTCGCGGACAGCGCACCAAGACCAACGCGCGTACCCGCACGGGCCCGAAGCGCACCGTCGCCGGAAAGAAGAAGTGATAGCGCATGCCTCCTAAGACAGCTGGCAAGAAGGTTCGCCGCAAGGAGAAGAAGAACATTGCTCAGGGCGAAGCCCATATCAAGAGCACGTTCAACAACACCCACGTCACCATCACGGATCCCACCGGAGCTGTGATTGCATGGGCTTCCGGCGGAACCGTCGGTTTCAAGGGCTCGCGCAAGTCGACGCCGTTCGCTGCCGGTATGGCTGCTGAATCGGCTGGTCGTCAGGCGATGGAGCACGGGATGAAGAAGGTCGACGTCTTCGTGAAGGGCCCCGGTTCGGGCCGCGAGACGGCGATCCGGTCGCTGAGCGGAGTCGGCCTCGAGGTCGGCACCATCTCCGACGTGACGCCCAGCCCCCACAACGGCTGCCGTCCCCCCAAGCACCGTCGTCTCTGACCCACACCTTTCTAGGAGTTATCACTCATGGCCCGTTACACCGGACCTCTCACCAAGAAGTCGCGCCGTCTCGGCATCGACCTCGTTGGTGGTGACGCTGCATTCGAAAAGCGTCCTTACCCTCCCGGCCAGCACGGCCGCGCGCGCGTCAAGGAGTCGGAGTACCGCAACCAGCTGCTCGAGAAGCAGAAGGCGCGTTACACCTACGGAGTGCTCGAGAAGCAGTTCCGCAAGTACTACGAGCTCGCTTCGCGTCGTCCCGGCAAAACCGGTGACAACCTGCTCCAGATCCTGGAGTCGCGTCTCGACAACGTCATCTACCGTGCAGGCTTCGCCCGCACGCGTCGTCACGCTCGCCAGCTCGTGAACCACGGTCACTTCATCGTTAATGGCGTGAAGACTGACATCCCGTCGTTCCAGGTCGGCAAGCACGACATCATCGATGTCAAGCCCAAGTCGCTGGAGACCACGCCGTTTATCGTCGCGCGTGAGACCTACGACAAGGACACGGTTCCCGCCTGGATGGATGTCGCGCCCGATCGCGGTCGCGTCCTCGTCCACGCTCAGCCCGTCCGCGAGCAGATCACGGTTCCGATCAACGAACAGCTGATCGTGGAGTTCTACTCCAAGATCTGATCTGCCTGCTCACCCCCTCATGAAACGCAACCCGGACCTTCAAATAGAGGTTGGTTCGGAAAGGAAGAACACATGCTGATCGCCCAGCGCCCCGCCCTCTCCGAAGAGGTCGTCGACGATTTCCGTTCGCGGTTCGTCATCGAGCCCCTCGAGCCCGGCTTCGGCTACACCCTCGGCAACTCGCTGCGTCGTACGCTGCTGTCGTCGATCCCGGGTGCGGCTGTCACCTCGATCAAGATCGACGGTGTCCTGCACGAGTTCTCGACCGTTCCCGGTGTTACCGAGGACGTCACCGAGATCATCCTGAACCTCAAGGAGCTCGTGGTCTCGTCGACCAGCGACGAGCCCGTCGTGATGTACCTCCGCAAGGACGGTGCGGGTGAAGTGACCGCCGCCGACATCCAGCCTCCGGCTGGTGTCGAGGTCCACAACCCCGATCTGCACATCGCGACTCTGAACGCCAAGGGCAAGATCGAGATCGAGCTCGTCGTGGAGCGTGGCCGCGGCTACGTCTCAGCGGTGCAGAACAAGTCCGGCGACGAAGAGATCGGCCGTATGCCGGTTGACTCGATCTACTCGCCGGTCTTGAAGGTGACCTACAAGGTCGAGGCGACTCGTGTCGAGCAGCGCAC
>JBBSSC010000063.1:0-8971 GCA_038242465.1 Propionibacteriales bacterium
CTCCAGACGATGGTGCTGGCACAGGACCAGGTCGTCGAACCGACCTTCTCCAGCATCGAGGAGTGGCTGGGCAACAACACGCAGGAGTACAACGACGTTCTCGCAGCGACTGGCCGCGGCGCATGGCGTCCAGAAAATGACGCAACGCTGTGGGTGAAGTTCAACCTCCGGGCACACCACATGCAGGCTCAAACGATGCGGCGCCGCTTCGATGAGGCCGAGACCCAGTGGCGGGAGATCGATGAACTCATCAGTGCGCACAAGCTGAACGACCGGATCGGCGCTGCTCTGTTCGACGCATTGCTCGGACTCCGGGTGACGCGGCCGTCGTACGTGAAGCTCACCGAGCTCGACGAACGCACCGCAACCAGAGATCTCGTGAATGCCGCCGAGATTGGCCTCCTGGAGGCTCGCGGCGAGCGTCGGGGACGCCACTACGTCGCCGGTGAACCGCTGCGGCAGATACAGGAACGACTCCGTGCCGAAAGGAAGCCACTTGACGATCCGTATCCGACCCTGCTCGGAGAGATCCGGCGGGCGATGCCGTGAGGACGCCCAAGAACAACCCCGTTGGGACGGCTGCCCAATCGGCCGTTAAGGCGCAGTTCGAGCTGCTCGGCTGGGGGGTAGCGCCGAACCCCGAGCACGACCTCGGGACAGACCACTGGGTAATGGTCCGAGACGATGACCGCGTAGATATTCGCCGTCTCGTAGGTGTGCAGGTAAAGGCTGGTGCTGCACCGTTCAAACAACCGGTGTCGGTAGATGGCGTCGTGACCGGGTGGTGGTTCTACGAGCGCGACAAGCGCCACTTCGAATACTGGACCACCCACTCCATCCCCCACGTCCTAGCTCTCCACCAAATCGGGAACGGCACGACGTTCTGGGTTCACGTGACGGCAGACAAGGTCGAGTCGACAGGAAAGGGTGGCAAGATCTTCGTCCCGGCGACCCAGAGAGTCGCCGCCGAGAACCGTAGTGCGCTCATGGAGGTCGCCCTCTCCAGCTCAGCTCTCCCAGAGTTCCAAGGAAGCGCCTGGGAGCAAGGGGAGGACATCCCGGCCGAATCGGCGCTGCGCCATGCCCTGATGACACCCCGCCTCCTCGCACCCCACGGCAATCATCGCCCAAGTGCAATCTCACCGGTACAGGCCATCGCGTTGCTCGTCCAGATGCGTCTACCCACGCTGAAGCGTTGGCAGGATGTCGACCCCCTCCTTGACCGCGACCGTGCCAGCGAGTCCACAGAGTGGGGGTGGCGCTTCTACGCAGCCCTGTCCCGGGCGCTCTTGAACGCCGATCTCGACCCGCTCGATACGATCTGTGCGGAGGCGCCTGACGCGCCCAGCGTGGCGGCAGCCATCGCAGCACGAGCCGCCATTCGATTTGAGGACGAGGCGGTGCCACGCGCGCTTGCGGAAGTTGCTGAAGCGCTCAGTCAGAGGGACTTCAGCCCCGTGGATCGTGCGTGGCTGGAGGCCCACCGTGCGCGCCTTCTTGTCGAGACCGGCGACGCTGTGGGCGCTCAGGCGTCTGCGATCAAGGTCGCGCCGATAGGCCGGATCGCACTCGGTGATCCGACAGCGGCGATGCTGTCGGGTTCGGCCGCGGAGTTGATCTTCAACCTCAGCGACTGGGACGGCGAGAGCCTGGCCTCTGCCATTAAGGGCCGCGACAACGTCGGATTCTGGTGGCGATCGCAGACCTTGGTCGCCGGGCTCGCGTCCCAAGTCGAAGAGTCCTTCAAGGTCTGGTCCAAGGATCAGTCGGTGACCTGGGGCGCAGCCGACCAAGCGTGGTTGTCGCTGCGGTCGGCCATGGCCATTTCTGGCCACGCCGCAGACACGCCGTCTTGGAGGAACGCGGCAGCACTTCTCGCCCGCCGGCTCCTCATGACCACAGATGACCATGCCCAGTTCGTCGGCGCGTTGGACCTTCTTCGGATCTCTGGTGCCGACAAGGCCGCTAGGGCGACGGCAAGCAAGATGGTCGCTGAAGGGCCGATCGAACCACTCGCACAGGTCGCGAACGCGGTTGACTTGACGACGGCAACCCGCACTTCGCTGGCTGCCTCGGTCCGACTCATCGCGGAGTCTGCCGACGTTCTTTCGCATGAAGCAGCCGACCGTCACGCACGCTGGGCCCTCAATCTCCTCAGAGACCCCGGCGACTTCGTGGAGCGACTTCGACCCCATTTTATCGTCGCGGACGAGCTGATCGGGCTCCTGCGAAAGCTCTCCGCCTCCGTCTCGCCAGAGGTCGACCACGAGATCCGAGAGCACATCGCCTCCCTGCCGCCGATCGCCGACGACTTGGCAGCCAATAGATACGCGAGGCTCATAGGGCGACTCCTCGATGAGGATTGGACGGAGGGGCAGGTCGAGGCCCTCAGGGCCGGCGGATCTAGCCAGCACAAGGAGATCTCAGCCGCACTCGACCGGGTGATTGCGGCCCATGATCCTCGCCACCGCGCCGGGCTGCTCAGGCGCATCGCGGCGGGAGACTTCGATGCCCTTCACAGTTTCGGGAAGGTCACCGACCTGCCGAAAGACGTCGTGGACGCCATGATCTCCGTCTTGGAAGGACAAGTCCTTGCCCGAGTGGCAGACGCGCGGTCGGGGTCGATCATGGTCTCGACCCGCGATCCGCTTCAGACCTTGGTCCTGTTGAACGCGTGGCACCCGGAGGTGGCGCGATGGGACGCGTGTTGCACCGCGCTGTCGGAGCCCTTCGTCATCGGGGCGTACACGGTGCCCGCGATCGAATTACTCGGGAGACTAGCCGGCGAGATCCCTCGGAGCGTGGCCGAACGACTGCGCGATCCACTTGAGATGCAGACCTCACGGGCTCCGCTTGACCACGAGTTTCGAGTCTTCGGCACACCAGCCGACCCACGCGGTCCTGCTCGGCTGACAATCGCACTGCTGTTCCCGAGTGACATGTCAGACGAAGACCTTCTGACCCTCTTGCGCGGCGAAACTGTGCAGCGAGCTGCCGCGGCCGGAATCGCAGCTCACGCCGGTCGACCGCACCACCTCGCACTCCTCGCTGCGCTCTCGAAGGACGAAGACACCACCGTGCGAGCAGCGGTTGCGAAGGGCCTCGCGTCCTGGGCAGGCCGAGCTGGCGCTCCGCCGAGCGTCGCCGAATTGCTCGAGCTAGTCCTGAGTGAGCCCGGGACCCGACTCGGTCTTGCCGTAAGCGAGACGCTGGCAGACGACGAATCGCATGTCAACCTCGAGCCTCTGCTTCATCGGCTATCTGGTCACCCGTCTGCGGTCGTGCGCTGGCGCGCGAATGACGCTCTAAGCCGAGTCGCCCGTTGACGATCTATTCCTGACGGCATCCACCGACACACAACGGACAAGTGCAGACATTTTGCGGACCGAATGCGGACTTCCCGGCCTTACACCCCGTCTGACCTGCGCAAACGCGCCAGATCAGTAGTACCAGGGGAACGAGGAGAAGTCGGGATCGCGCTTCTCCAGGAAGGCGTCGCGACCCTCGGCGGCCTCGTCTGTCATGTAGGCCAGGCGGGTCGTCTCGCCGAGCAGGACCTGCTGGCCCACGAGGCCATCGTCGATCATGTTGAACGAATATTTGAGCATGCGCTGGGCCGTGGGCGACTTGGCGTTGATCTTGCGGCCCCACTCCAGCGCCTCAGCCTCGAGCTCGGCGTGCGGGACGACCTTGTTGACCATGCCCATGCGGTGAGCATCGTCGGCCGAGTACTCGTCTCCGAGCATGAAGATCTCACGGGCGAACTTCTGGCCGACCTGGCGGGCCAGATAGGCCGAGCCGAAGCCACCGTCGAATGAGCCGACATCGGCGTCGGTCTGCTTGAACTTGCCGTGCTCGGCCGAGGCCAGCGTCAGATCGGCGACGACGTGAAGGCTGTGCCCGCCGCCCGCGGCCCAACCCGGCACGACGGCGATGACGATCTTAGGCATGAAGCGGATGAGTCGCTGGCACTCAAGGATGTGCAACCGCCCCAGCTTGCCCGGATCGACCGTCGCGGCAGACTCGCCGTCGGCGTACTGGTAGCCGACCTTGCCGCGGATGCGCTGATCGCCGCCCGAGCAGAAGGCCCAACCGGCGTCCTTGGGCGAAGGGCCGTTGCCTGTCAGCAGGACACAGCCGACATCGGAGGATGCTCGGGCATGCTCGAGCGTCGCGAGCAGCTCATCGACGGTCTTGGGCCGGAAGGCATTGCGCACGTCAGGACGATCGAATGCGATGCGGACAGTTCCATGCTCGACAGACCGGTGGTAGGTCAGGTCGGTGAGGCCCTCAAAACCGGGGACCTCCTGCCAGGCGGAGGGGTCGAAGATCTCGGAGACATTGTCCAGGGCGCTCATATCGGCAGGCTATCGTCCGGCTCCGACGCATGCGTCGTCCGGCAATGTGACACTGACGGTGGCGCATTTCAGATACCGACGGTATGTTGACGCCATGGCTGAAATATTCACGGGCAAGGTCGCTCTCATCACCGGTGCCGCACGCGGAATCGGGGCAGGGGTCGCGCGCGGCTACGTCGCGAGCGGAGGCAAGGTCGCGCTCGTCGGGCTCGAGCCGGAGCTCCTGAAGGCACTGTCCGACGAGCTCGGCGACACCGCCGACTGGTGGGAGGCGGACGTCCGAGACGGCAGCGCCCTCGCGGCGGCGATCGACGCGGCCGCCGATCACTTCGGACGTATCGACCACGTCCTCGCGAATGCCGGCATCGCGTCATACGGAACCGTGCGCCAGATCGACGACGACGCGTTTGAACGGGTCGTCGACATCAACATCAACGGTGTCTTCCGCACCCTGAAGTACACGACGCCCCACCTGGCCAAGACGGGCGGATATGCGCTGGTCGTCGCATCGCAGGCATCCTTCACGCCACTCGCAGGTCTCGCTTCCTACAACGCCAGCAAGGCCGGCGCCGAGTCGCTGGGGCTCGCGTACAAGCAGGAGGTCGGCCACCTCGGCATCGACGTCGGCATCTGCCACCCTTCCTGGATCGACACCGACATCGTCCGCAATGCCGAGCGCGATCTTCCAACCTTCCGCGCGACGCGCGAGAAGCTGCCGTGGCCCGCCAACGGCACGACGAGCGTCGAGACCTGCGTCGCGCTCATCTTGCGCGGATTCGCCAAGCGCAAAGGCCGCGTCTACGTGCCCAAGAACGTCCTAGTCTCCAATTGGACCAAGTCGCTGGTCAGCTCACCGCTGGCGTGGCCCGTCCTGAAGAAGATGGCCGCCAAGGCTGTCCCCGACATGGAGCGGGAGGTCGAGGCACTCGGACGCTTCCACCACGCGCACGTCCCCGATACCAAGCCGGCCGACTGACCAGTGCGGTCAGCGAATCAGCTCGACTGGACGCTGGCCGCCAGCGACACCATGTGGCTCAGCCGCGCGAGCTCGGAGTTGAGGAACTCCGGACCCCCGTGGCGGCCCACCACGACGACCAGCCCGTTGCCCCGGCGGTCGCGCGCGGGCGATGCCGCCAGGACCGTCGAGTCCCACTCAGGCACCTCGCGCAGGACCCTAGCCTTGGTGATGCCAAGCCAGTCCGCGGCTTCGTCGACGAGGTTCGGCGCTGTCGACGAACCCGCCAAGACGTTGACCTGTCCGTCGACCCGGTCGAGCGCGAGCGCCCAGTCGGTGCGGAACGTCGCGGGGATGACCTCGACGAGCTGCGTGATCGCGTGCCGCGGATCTTCCGTGAATCGCTCGACCGCCTCGAGGTCCATGCTCAGATTGGCGCCCGCGTTGTAGCGCGAGATCCACTCGACCGTGACGCCATCGAGTGAGTGGCACGCCGTGATCAGCGCGTCCGGCATGACGCTCGGCGGCAGCTCCAGCAGGACGTCATCGACTACCCTGCCGTCTGATCGTCGTTCGACGATCTCGATTGCCTCGATGTCGGCACCCGCGCTACCGAGGGCCGTCGCCAACGCACCCAATGAGCCGGGCACGTCAGGAAGCTCCACGCGCAGCAGGAAGGCCATATGACCATTGTCACCGGCCAGGGTTTCGCTGGGGTTACACGGGTAGTCTGTGGGCGTGAATCCCGCTACCGTTCGTACTGTTTTCCGCACCGTCGCGATCGCCGAAGCAGTCTCCTGGTTCTTGCTCCTCGCCGCGATGGCATGCAAGTGGATCTTCGAGTCTCAGCCCCTCGGCCTGCACGAAGGCGGCGTGCCGGTTGCCGGCCCCATCCACGGTGGAGTCTTCGTGCTGTTCGTGTTGACGTGCCTCGTCAGCAAGTTCGTTTTCGCCTGGAATCTCAAGACCACGGCGCTGGCCCTGGGGTCGAGCATCCCGCCGTTCGCGACCGTCTGGTTCGAGACCTGGGCCGACCGCAAGGGCCTGCTCGCACCTCCCACGTCGGCCGATCTCGACCCCGTCGCCTAGCTAGGCCCCATTGTCCCGGGCGCGCGGCGACGCCCCCGCGATCTCGGGAAACCAGGGGCATCTTGTCGTGCCGCAACCGCAGAGCTTCGCCGCACGACGTCTAGCGTCTGGACCACCGGTCGCGCGAGCTTCAGGCGTCGTAGGAGCACGTCCGCCAGCTGCGGCGGGGCTCAAGGTGATTGCGCCGCCAGCCAGCAGCGTCGCCGCGGCCACCTCTCTTCCATCCCCCTCGATCGAAACCAACCACGCAACACCGCTGCGTCACCCTCCATGCGGGAACATTGCGGAGTTCCGCATTCCGCACCGGCCGGGGCTGCCAGGCTCTCAACCAGTCGGTGCGACCTCGTCTCCATAGCGCTGGATACAGAAGGTCCGCAGCCTTCCCGCCAGCCGTGCTAGCGTCGCGGCAGCGTGGTGCTCGGGATCCCACGCCGCGAAGAGCTCGATGCGCAAAGGGCCGTCCCGGCCCACGAGCTGCACTGCGCTGAGGTCGAAGCGTGGATCGTCCGATACCACCGCCACACCGCGTCCTGCCGCGGCTAGCGCCTGGGCGACCTGCGGATTGCTGCAGTCGACGATCCCCTCGGGCGAGAGACCTGAGCGGCTCAGCGCCACGTCGAGAATCTGACGTGGTCTGAACGACGACGCCAAAGCGAGGATCGTCTCGTCCACGAGGAGGGCAAGTGGCACCCACGGGCGTCCGCTCCATGCGTGGTCGGCGCGCACATAGGCCCACACGGGCAGCGATGCGAGTGCCGTCGACGCCAGTGAGGGGTGCGGCGGCTCGGTCACGATGGCCAGGTCGGCACCGTACTGAAGGGCCGCGTACGCCGCCCGCGGATCGGATTCGACGACTGTCGGCATCGGATCATGGGGTACGAGCGTCGCGAGGAATGGCGCGATGACGTCGGTCAATGTCGTCGTCGGAGCGGCGATCGTCAGGCGGTCGAGGCGACCTGCGGCAAATGACCGGGCCGCGGCGCGTGCGCCATCGGCCCGGCGCAGGACGTCTCGCGCGTGGGGCAGGAACTGCCGGCCCGCGGCGCTCAGCTGAAGACGTCCACCGCTGCGGGTGAATAACGCGATGCCGAGCTCGGTCTCCAGCTGGCGGAGCTGCCGGGAGATGGCCGGCTGGGTCACGTGGACGATGTCCGCAGCGGCACTCACCGATCCGGCGTCGACGACCGCCACGAAATAGCCAAGGGTGCGTAGTTCCATGCCCGCAGAGCATAGTCTGCATCAACCCTAAGTATTGGACGGCATACAAGCGGCGCGGGAGAATACCGTTATGTCTGCACTCGAACAGCGCCGTCAGCTCGTCACCCCGATACCCGGCCCCCGCTCCCTCGAGCTCATGGCTCGCAAGCAGGCCGCCGTCGCCCGAGGGATCGGCACCACGATGCCGGTGTTCGCGATCGAGGCCGGTGGCGGCATCGTCAAGGATGTCGACGGCAACTCGTTCATCGATCTGGGCTCGGGCATCGCAGTGACCACGGTGGGCAACAGCGCGCCGCGTGTCGTCGAAGCCGTCCAGCAGCAGGTAGAGACGCTGACACACACGTGTTTTATGGTCACGCCGTACGAGGGCTATGTCGCCGTCGCCGAAGCGCTCAACCGACTGACCCCGGGCGATCATACGAAGAAGTCAGCGCTGTTCAACTCGGGCGCGGAGGCCGTCGAGAACGCCATCAAGATCGCCCGCGCCCACACACGCAAGCAGGCCGTCGTGGTCTTCGATCACGCGTATCACGGCCGGACCAACCTGACGATGGCCATGACCGCCAAGTCGATGCCCTACAAGAGCGGCTTCGGGCCCTTCGCCCCCGAGATCTACCGCGCGCCTCTCTCCTATCCGTACCGCGACGCGAAAGAAGTCAACGGCGCACTGGCGGCACAGCGAGCCATCAGCGTGATCGAAAAGCAGGTCGGCGCAGACAATCTCGCCGCCGTCGTCATCGAGCCGATCCAGGGCGAGGGGGGCTTCATCGTCCCGGCTGACGGCTTCCTGCCGGCGCTCGCAGCATGGTGCACCGCCAACGATGTCGTCTTCATCGCCGACGAGGTGCAGACCGGCTTCGCCCGCACCGGCGCGATGTTCGCCTGCGATCACGAGGGCGTAGTCCCCGATCTCATCGTGACGGCCAAGGGCATCGCCGGTGGGCTACCGCTCTCTGCGGTCACCGGCCGCGCCGAGATGATGGACGCCTCGCACGTCAGCGGGCTCGGCGGCACCTACGGCGGCAACCCTCTCGCCTGCGCTGCGGCCCTCGCGACGGTTGAGACCATCGAGGCCGACGGACTGCTCGAACGTGCCCGGCAGATTGAGCAGCTGATGCTCCCGACCCTGCACCGACTGCAGGCCGATGACGACCGACTCGGCGACGTCCGCGGACGCGGCGCGATGATCGCGGTCGAGCTCGTGAAGTCCGGCACCGACGAGCCGGATGCCGAGCTCGCGAGAGCTGTCGCGGCAAGCGCCCATCAGGCCGGCGTGATTGTCTTGACATGCGGGACCTACGGCAATGTTCTGAGATTCCTGCCCCCACTCACCATCAGCGACGAGCTGCTC
>JBBSSC010000064.1:0-8966 GCA_038242465.1 Propionibacteriales bacterium
ACCCGCCACGAACGCGGTGCCCGCACCATCGCGCATCGCGGAGTTGACGGTCTTGAGCGGCGAAGAGAGCTGCACGAAGAGCCCACCCAACAAGGCAGCCATGCCGAGCAGGTGAATGAACAAGATAACCAATCGAAGCGTTTCCACAGGTCACATCGTAGTAGGACCCGCCGGGCACCCCGCCCCGGATGTCGGCCAGGTCAGTCCTTGGCCAGGATCCTTCCGGCGGCCAGCCAGGCTAGGGCCATGACCGGGGCGGCGGGGTTACCTGACATCTGACGAGGCAGGACGGATGCGTCGACGACCCGCAGCCCACTGACTCCCCGCACGCGCAGGTCGGAGTCGACGACGTCACGGTCATCCGGTCCCATCGCACACGAGCCCACCGCGTGATAGATCCCGCCACCGGCCGCCAGTGAATAGCCGACGACCTCGGCCTGGGTCGAGACGGATGGCCCCGGAAACACCTCCACCTCGACCAGATCGGACAGAGGAGGCGTCGACACGATCCGGCGGGCGTGGGCGAGGATCGCACCGGTCGCGGCGCGCTCGACCTCATTGTCGAGATATCGCGCCGATATCAGCGGCGGGTCCGCGGGATCAGAAGACGTGATGTGAATCGAGCTGGCGGTCGTGGGCCGGATCGCGTATCCCGTGAACAGCAGTCCCGAGTAGGGGGCCAACCGCATCTCGGCGGATGTCTCGTCGAGCGCCATCGTCACCCATACCCCCTGCACATCGGGCCGCGCCAGATCCGGCGAGGAACGGAAGGCGCTGACGATGTCGTAGCCGCTCGTCGCGATCGGACCCCTGCGCGTCAGCAGGTACCGCAGTCCCTCCCAAGCCTGTTTGGGCAGGCTGTCGAGTCGTTCGGTGGGCCCATGGCGAGCTCGGAAACGCACCTGCATGCTGACTGCCCGCTGCTCGATGATCCGCTCCCCCACGTTCGGGCTCTCCACGACGGGGACGACACCGGCCGCCCTCAGCACGTCCGCGCTCCCGATCCCGGACCGCTCCAGCAATGCCGGACTCTCCACGGCACCGGCGGCGACGAGCACCTCCCGGCGCGCCGCGATCTGTCGTCCCCGCCCCCGCCGCCGCCGCCGGACGACAATGCCCGTCGCATGTGTGCCGTCGAGCAGGATCCGTTCGGCCCGGGCGTGCGTCATGATCGTGAGATTCGAGCGCTTGCGCACGGGGTTCAGGAATGCGGATGCGGCGCTGACCCTGCGGCCCCGACTGATCGTCGCGGGGGTGAAGGCGATCCGTTCGTCGTCGTCCTCGTTGAAGTCCGCCACGTGGCGCAGGCCCACCGAATGCGCGGTTTCGAACAGAGCGACCGTCACCTCGTCGTCATCGTCCTGCACCGACACCCCGAGGGGCCCGCCCGTCCCGCGCGACGACGAACCCCCGAGCGCGTGATCCTCGATCGCTCGATACGCCCGAAGAAATGCCGTGCTCCCCCACCCGGGATTGCCCGCTGCCTCGAGCGCGTCGAAGTCCGCAGCCGCACCACGGACGTACATCATCCCGTTGACCAGCGTGGATCCACCGAGACCGCGCCCGCGCACCCACGCCTCACCTGCCCGGGTAGGGAATCGGCACGTGTAACGGTCCGAACGCAGCGTGAAGTAGAAGGCCCGCGGGATCGACAGCAGTGGATTGCGCCCTCGTCCCCCGGCCTCGACGAGCAGCACCGTGACGCCGGGGTCCGCCGAGAGACGGTTGGCCAGGACGCAGCCGGCTGCTCCGGCGCCGATCACGACATAGTCGAAGGTCACGGACGCGGCCTTCCCAACGACGCGGGCAACCACCGAGGCACCAGGCATCTGATTGATCCTGCCCGGGCTGCTCCCCACCACACGCCCGCGCCATATGCACCGTCATCGAGGCGTCGCGCTATCGTGAAACGGATCGGATCGAGATCCGTCCCGGATGCCCGATGCGTGACAAAGCCATCCACGATCGCCATGACCGCAATGGCTCGACGTGCGCGAGATGAGACCGCCGCAGCCACGAGAGTGGCCGGCCACCAGTGACGCAAGGCCAGGCCGGATGTCTGGCGCACCATCGCATCGGCCATCGATCCGACAACCGCAAGGCGTCGCTCGAGCGACAGTTCGGGCCGCCGCTGCCCGACATCGCGAACCATCCAGGCTGCGCAGGCAGCCGCGACGCCCCACGACCACCCGCGCTGCACCAGCACACCGGCGACAGCCGTGGCCGTGACGGTGGTGAGGACGGCCGGCGCAACCTTGTCGCCGTGTCGTTCTGCCAGCGCGGCCGCGCTGCTGCCGTAGAAGGCCTTCCGGCTCAACCACGCCCGGACCGACGGGCGCGCGTCGTGGTGCGCCTCAATCTTCGCGACGTACCTGATCCGGTGGCCCGCGTCGTGCAACCGCCAGACGAGGTCGACATCCTCGCCGCTGCGCAGCGCCGGGTCGAAACCGGCACCCAGGATGTCGACCCGTGCGACGAGGCACGCGCTGGGTAGATAAGCCACACGCGACAATGGCCTGACGGTGGCGGAGACATGACCGAGGTCGAGCGAGCCGCGCACATCCTCGTATCGCTCAAACCATCGGCTCCCGCCCCGCGAACGGATCCGCGGAGCGACGGCACCCAAGCAGGGGTCGGCGAACTGGCCGGCGAGCTGCACCAAGCCGGCCGCGGACACATCGACATCGGAATCCACGAAGGCGACCAAGGACGTCTTGACCCGTCTAAGGCCTGCATCGCGCGCGCCAGCAGGGCCGACATTGTGGTCTAGTCGGACCAGCTCGGCCCCGTGGCGATCGACGACTTTCGCCAGCGCCCGTGGATCAGCCGAGGCATCGTCCACCACGATGCACGCCAGGTGGGCGGCAAGGCTCGACAGCAAGCGCTCGATGCCCGCCGGGTTGTCACGTACCGGCACCACGACGGTGAGATCGTCGATGCCCGGGCCGTCGAAGGTCCCAGGCATTGGGTCCGCGAGGTCTAGGTCGAGCAGCTTGCCGGCCAGCGAAGCAGACCCCGACGATGACACGACCAGATCCCGACCCGCCATCATCCCCCGAGCGACGGACGATACGCGGACGGTCCGCGATCCGCACGTCAGCACCGCTCCGACGTCGACAGCATCGTGCAGGCGAACGCCGAAGCCGTCGGGCAGACGGGCGGGAAGCCGGTTCACGTCGACGCCGGCGAAGGTCCTACGAGCATCCCGTGATCGTTGACGACTGCGTGCTGTACCCGGTGCACAATGTCGTCGGTCATCGCCGTTAGCACCTTCGCGCCCTGCTCGGCCGATGCTCCAGTCGGATCGCCCAGCACCCCATTGGCCGACACTGCCGAGACGCCGCCGGCCATCATCAGCGGCAGGATCTCGTCGAGCGGACGGATGTCGCCGACCTCGGCCCGTTCGAGGCGCACCGCCGCCGGACGGATGTGCAACATCAGCGATGTTTCGGTGATACCGGCGTGCAGATCGACGCCCTCGGTCGCGCACGGGACCCACGCGACATCGTGGAGCTCGGTCCTCATCTGGAAGGTGGCCTTGGCGAGCGCCGGGATGTTGCCGCCGTGGGCGTTGACGAAGACGAGGCGACCGGCCCACGTGCTCATCGACCGCACCAGCTCGATGACGAACCCCTGGAGCGCCTCGGATCCGATCGAGCTCGTGCCGGCAAAGGACTGATGCTCGCCGCTTGAACCGTAAGAGACTGGCGGGGCCACCAGGCAGTCGCCGAGATGTCCGGCGACCTCCTCGGCAACTGCCACGGCGATCGCGGTGTCGGTGTCGAGCGGGAGGTGCGGTCCGTGCTGCTCGAGTGACCCGACCGGCACCAGCACCAACGGACGAGGACCGAGGTCGGTCCACGTCACGTCAGCCAGGAAACCGGACATGTCAGGCAGTCGCCTTTGCGGCGACTTCGCCGGCAACCGCCGCCGGGCCCGCAGCGCCGAGTCGTCGCTCGAAGCCGTCCGGTACGACCAGCAGGTCACGATCGAGCTGATCGATCGAAGACAGCCCCATCCCGAGCAATGACGAGTCGATGCCGGAGCGCAGGACGTCGAGGACGTTGGCGACACCTGCTTCACCGTTGGCAGCGAGGCCCCACAGGTAGGCACGACCGATCATGACGGCGCGAGCACCCATAGCAACGGCCTTGACGACATCACTGCCGCGGCGGATCCCGCCGTCGAGGAGAACCTCGATATCATCGCCGACCGCGTCGGCGATAGCCGGCAGCGCACGGATCGGGGCGGGCGTTCCGTCGAGGTTGTTGCCACCATGGTTGGAGACCGAGATGGCCGTCACGCCGGCATCGACCGCCCGTCGAGCGTCATCGACGCGGCAGACACCCTTCAGCATGAACGGCTTGCCGCTGAGCTGGAACCACTGCTCACGCATCCACTCGACGTCTTCCCACGTCGGAGGGGGCGTCGTCATCCACTCGTAGTACGCGCCGAAGAACGTCGGGCCCTTACGCTCACCCGGCGCAGCGAGATTGGGGGCCGTGAGATCGGGGATGGCTCCGGATCGAGCGAACTGGGCAAGCCACCGGGGCTTGCGCATGACCTGAGGTGCGAACTTGACCGCAGTCTTGAAGTCGACCTTCTCGGGGATCTCAGGGCTGCCCCAATCACGTCCCATCGAGAACGACCAGTCCAGCGTCGCGATCAGACCGACAGCGCCGGCAGCCTGGGCCCGCTGCATCCGCTGGATCATGACATCGCGATCGCCCGTCCAGTACATCTGGAAGAACGTGCTGGGCGCGACCGCCGTGACCTCTTCGATCGACTTGCTGGCGAAGTTGCTCAGGCCCATGACGGTGCCACGTGAGGCGGCGGCGCGAGCAACGGCAACCTCACCCTCGGGGTGCACTGCCTGCACGCCTGTGGGCGAGATGATGACGGGCAGGGAGACGTCCTGACCCATGACAGATGTCGCCATGGACCGCTCGGGCTGGTGGCCCGCGACATGCGGGGCGAAGCCGAGTTCCATGAACGCGGCCTCGTTGTCGGCGATCGACTGTCCGCGCTCCGAGCCTGCGATCAGTGCACCGTAGACCGACGACGGCAGACGCTTCTTGGCCCGCTGCTGGGCGACGGCGACGGATTCGAACCAGGGGTTCTGCTTCCAAGGATTCTTCGACATTGCGGTGCTGCCTCTCAGTTTGCGGTGAAGCCGGCCAGCGGATCGACCGCACAGGCCGAGACAGGTGGTGCGGAGATGCCCGACAGATCAAGCTCGCCGCGACGGGTCAGCGTGAGCATGACGGGCTGGTTGCGGCCAGGGGTCTTGCGGGAGTGATCCTGCGACTGCCCCGGAATCGTGCGCTCTCCGGCCAATGCCGTCTCGCCATATCCCTGGACGCACTCGGGATCGGGTCCATCGAGCGGCAGACCCGTGAAGAACTTGGCTGCCATGCAGCCACCCCTACAGGAGTCGAAGAACTCGCACTTGCTGCACGCGCCACCCGTCTGGGGCGACCGGAGCTCGTTGAACAGCTCGGAGTTCTGCCAGACCCGCTGGAACCCGCCATCGGCCAAGATGTTGCCGGCAAGGAAGTTGTCGTGGATCGCGAAGGGGCATGCGTAGACATCGCCAACGGGATCGATCAGGCATACGACTCGTCCCGCGCCACATAGGTTGAGGCCCGGCAGACTCTCGCCGAAGGCCGCGAGGTGGAAGAAGGAGTCACCCGTCAGGACGTTCTCGCCATTGGCTACGAGCCAGTCGAACAGCACACGCTGCTGCTCTGGAAGCGGGTGAAGTTCGTCCCACACATCGGCGCCGCGGCCCGAAGGCCGCATGCGGGTCAGTCGCAGCGTCGCGCCGTACTGATCGGCCAGGGCCTTGAACTCATCCAGCTGCAAGACGTTCTGACGCGTGACGACGACCGAGATCTTGGCGTCCTTGAAACCGGCATCCTGCAGATTCTTCAGCGCCGTGATGGCAGTGTCGTAGGAGCCCGGACCGCGGACGTAGTCATTGACCTCGGCTGTCGCGCCGTCGAGCGAGATCTGCACGTCGACGTAGTCGGTGGACGCCAGCAGGGCCGCCTTCTCGGGATTGATACGCACACCGTTGGTAGAGAACTTCACGCCCACGTTGTGATCGACCGCGTACTGCAGCAGGTGCCAGAAGTCGGGGCGGATCGTCGGCTCGCCGCCGCCGATGTTGACGTAGAAGACCTGCATCCGCTGCAGCTCGTCGATGACTGCCTCGGCCTGCTCGGTCGTCAGCTCGTTCGGATCGCGGCGACCCGACGACGACAAGCAGTGCGCGCACGCCAGGTTGCACGCGTACGTCAGCTCCCAGGTCAGGCAGATCGGTGCGTCGAGCCCGTGCTCGAACTGCTCGATCAGCGAGCCGTTCTCGGGACGCTGGATGATGGGGCGGGTCTCGAGGATCGTCATGCTGCAGCTCCCTGATTGTTCTCACGCGGGCGGATCATGTCGGTTTCGGCCAGGCCTTGGAGCGCCGTCGCGAAGGCGTCCCAGCTGCCTTCGGGGATGTCTGCGGCCATCAGGGCCGAACGGACGTCAGGATGCTCACCGAGGCAGCGCACCAGCCGCACCAGTTCCGGGCGCTTGAGAAAAGTGAGCTTGCGGTTGCCGAAGTGGTAGGCCAGCGCACCGAAAGGTTCCGGGCGCAGCTCCACCGAGGGCGACAGTCGCCATGCCTGGTCGAGCATTCCTGACATCTGTGTTTCCTCCGGACTCAGTAGACGCCGCACATGCCGTCGATCGAGACTTCCTCGATCAGGTCATCTGCCACGAGCTCGGTCTCCTCGGCGGTGACGGCGGTGGTCGTAGGGGTCTCGTTCATAGCGTTCTCCTCGAGTGATCGTCGGACTGTGATGTGCGCCCCACCTTAATGGCACTCAGCGCCATAATGGAAGGGGCCAACGCGAACTGTTAGATTCCATCCGTCATGCCCCCCTCTCCCACCCGCCCGCAGGGCCGACCGTCAGCCACGGATCACGCCGCGATCGAGCACGCCGCGTTCCGGCTGTTCGAGGAGCAAGGCTTCGACAACACGACGATGGAACAGATTGCCGATGCCGTAGGCGTCGGTCGGCGGACTCTTTTCCGTTACTTCCCGTCCAAAAACGACATCCCGTGGGGACAGTTCGACGAGAGCCTCCGGCACTTCCGCGAGCAGCTGGCGTCCCAATCCCTCGACGGAACCGTCGCCGACGCTGTTCACCGCTGCGTCGTGTCGTTCAACGACTTCGATCCCGCAACGCTCGCACAGCACCGCACCCGCATGACGCTGATCCTCACGACGCCGACCCTCCAAGCCCATTCGGCGCTCAAGTACGGCGCGTGGCGCCGAGTTATCGCCGAGTACGTGGCACGCCGTACCACGGCCGCGCCGTCCGATCCCCTGCCCGCGCTCGTCGGGCATGTCAGCCTCGCCCTGGCCGTCTCGTCGTATCAGCGGTGGTTGGACCATCCCGAGCTGCGCCTCACGGATGTGTTCGAAGAGTCCATGCGACAGCTGAGGACCTACCTCTCCTGACCCCTTTGTCACGCTCACGCCGGCTCGTGCGTCAGTAGGGTGACGACCAGATGGAGAAGGGCAAGCACCATGGACCAGACGGAGCTGTTCGAGGCCGAGCGACCACGACTCATCGGCATCGCGAGCCGCGTGCTCGGGGACCATGCCGAGGCCCACGACATCGTGCAGCAGGCCTGGCTGCGTCTCAACCGAACGACGACCGAGATCGACAACCTCTCGGCCTGGCTGACGACCGTGACGACTCGGCTGTGCCTCGACTGCCTGCGGTCCCGCACCCCCGTCCCCATGGACGAGGTCGATCCCGGCGAGATCGTCAACGATCCGGCCGACGACATCGCGCTCGCGGACACCGTCGGCCTGGCGCTTCACGTCGTGCTCGACCGGCTCACCCCCCGCGAACGGGTCGCCTTCGTGCTGCACGACAGCTTCGGCTTCGAGTTCCCGACGATTGCGGGCGTGCTCGACACCACTCCGGCGGCCGCGGGCGATCGTGGGCCGGGACGAAGTGGCGACATTCTTCAACGGCAGCGCCCAGGCGGCGTTCCCCATCTTCATCGGTAACCGTCCCGCCACTGCGTGGTTCCATCTCGGCTCGGCGAAGGTCGTCTTCGACTTCACCGTCGGTGACGGTCTGGTGCGGGCCATCACGTTCCGCGCGGCGCCCGAGGTGCTTTCGCAGGTCGTGCGACGCAACGGTGGCACGCCGCGTGATTGATGGTCACACTTCCTCCCGCTCGATCGTCAACACATCAGAACACCTCTTCAAGGAGACAGATATGAAGACCATGACCTGCCGAGACCTCGGAGGCCCCCTGCGACCTCTCGCACCACGGCAAGAGCGCCGACGACGTCATCAACGCCCAAGACCGTCACCTGAAAGAGGCCGAGACGGCCGGCGACACGACCCACCAGGAAGCGCGCAACGCGATGAAGAGCCGTTGGCGCCATCCCAAGAAGTCGATGGGTTGGTACAAGGACACCAAGGCTGCCTTCGCCGCCCTGCCCGAGGACTGAGCGTCCAGGTCAGCGGGCCGGCTCAGCGGCGGACGACTCGGTCGACCCGGTTGTGATACCGATGGCCGAGCACTCCGCCGCCGACCGCGAACAGCAGCGTGACCAGGATGACGGCCACGCCGGTGATCACGGCACCCCAGCTGAGATCGTTATTCGAGACCGGGATGCGAGGGAGATCGACGCGCTCGAGCACGTTGTACTTGTTGCCGAAGATCGCACCCAGCGCGATCGCGATGATCGTCACCACGAGCCCGATGGTCCACACGCCGAATCCCTGCTGGCCACCGTCGAAGCGTGACATCCGGCCCGCGACGTATCCTCCCGCGAAGTAGGCCAGCGCGAGGATGATCAGCAGCACGATAGCGGTCGACAGCCCGATCGTGCCCGCCTGCCGTTCGGCATCGGACTGCGTCACCCCGACGGAGGAACCCACAGC
>JBBSSC010000065.1:0-8959 GCA_038242465.1 Propionibacteriales bacterium
CGCACTGGCCGATGAGGTCCTGTTCCTCGACGACGGCGTCATCGCGGCCCGCGGAACCCATGACGAGCTCGTCGAGCGGTCGCCGGCCTACAGCGATCTCGTCAACGCCTACGACGAAGCGCGCGAGGAGATCTCATGAGCACCACCGAGATGCCGGAGATCGCGCCGAGCCGCGCCAGCGGCACTGAGATCATCCGCCGAGGCCTCGCGCTGACTCCTGCTATCCGCAAGGGTCTGTGGTTCACGATCCTGCTGGCGGTGCTCAGCACGGTCGGCGGATCCGTCGTCCCGGTCCTGGTCCAACGGACGGTCGACTCGGGCCTGGGCGAGGGCGGAGACGTCGGCATCGGCGATATCGCAGGCTTCCTCGCTATCGCCAGCGTGCTGATCGTCGTGACAGCGATCATCGGCTACTGGATGCGCATCCGGCTGTTCATCGCGAGCGAGACGGGCCTGGCCCAGATGCGGGTCAATGCCTTCCGCCATGTGCACGATCTGTCGATGCTGACGCAGAACTCCGAGCGCCGTGGCGTGCTGGTATCGCGGGTGACCTCCGATATCGACCAGGTCTCGCAGTTCCTGCAATTCACGGGCATCCAGATCGTCGTAAGCCTTGGTCAGATCGTCGTGGCGACGATCATCATGTCGTACTACTCGTGGCAGCTCACGTTCGTCGTGCTGGTTTGCTTCCTTCCCCTGGCGATCAGTCTGCGGTGGTTCGCCCAGCGGCTCAGTAGCGCATACGACACCGTGCGCCGCACGGTCGGCGAGATGATTGCGGTCATCGCCGAGCCCGTCGTCGGCGCTTCGGTGGTCCGCGCGTACGCGATCGAGCGCCGCACGCAGGGGCGCGTCGATGCCGGCATCAAGGGCAACCTCGACGCCAACGTGAAGGCCCAGAAACTCGTGGCTGTGACGTTCGCATCGTCCGGCGTGGCAGGCGGCCTAGCCAATGGCGCCGTGCTGGCCTTTGGCGTGGTTCTCGGCGTGGCCGGCGATCTGTCGATGGGCACCGTCATCGCCTTTGCCTTCCTAGTCGGCCTGTTCGTCGGCCCCGTCCAGACTGCAACGCAGGTGCTGACTGATGCGCAGAATGCGATCGCGTCGTGGCGTCGCGTCATCGATCTGCTCGACACTCCGGCCGATGTCGTCGATCCCGGCGATGCGGGCGTCGCACTGCACGGCGGCGCACTTGGCGCACGCTTTACATCGGTGAGATTCGCGTATCCCGGCGGCCCCGATGTCCTCAAGGGCATCGACGTCGAGCTCGCGCCACGCCAGCGCATCGCGATCGTGGGCGAGACTGGGTCCGGCAAGACGACGTTCGCCAAGCTCCTGACGCGGCTGATGGACCCCACCGACGGCGTCGTGAGCCTGGGTGCACCCGGCGCGGGCTGGCAAGACATCTCGACGGTGTCGTTCGCGGAGCTGCGGCGGCACGTCCTGATGGTTCCGCAGGAGGGCTTCCTGTTCGATGCGACGCTGCGTGAGAACCTGCTCTACGGACGTCAGGACGCCACCGACCAGCAGCTCGTCGGTGTCTTCGACGAGCTGGAGTTGACTGACTGGTTCGAGTCACTGCCGCGCGGCCTCGACACTCGGGTCGGGCAGCGTGGCGAGTCGCTGTCGGCGGGCGAGCGTCAGCTCGTCGCGCTGGTCCGTTCGGCGCTCGCCGATCCGCAGATCATCGTCCTCGACGAGGCCACCAGCGCGGTCGATCCGCAGACCGAGTTGCGGGCCACCCGCGCGCTCGACAAGCTGCTCGCCGGACGCTCGAGCGTTACGATCGCCCACAGGCTCTCGACCGCCGAGAACGCCGACCGCATCCTGGTGTTCGACGCCGGTGAGCTCGTCGAGGACGGCACGCACGCATCGCTCGTCGACGCAGGCGGGATCTACGCCAGGCTGCATGCGAGCTGGGTCGCGCAAGCATCGCTGTCAGGCACCCGCTCGGTCGACCCCGTATGAGCGGGCCTGAGACACTGGACGACGTGACTTGCCTAGATCCCGCCATCGCCGCCCGCCTCAAGCGTGACGGCAACGGCCTCGTGCCCGCCGTCGTCCAAGACGCCGGGAGCCGTGATGTCCTGATGGTTGGCTGGATGGACGATGAGGCGCTGCACCGCACCCTCGCTACCGGCCGCGGCACCTACTGGAGCCGCAGCCGGCAGTCTTACTGGGTCAAGGGCGAGACATCGGGGCATGTCCAGCACGTCCGCGAGGTTCGGCTCGACTGCGATGGCGACACCTTGCTGGTTCTGGTCGACCAGACCGGCCCGGCGTGCCACACGGGCGATCGCACCTGCTTCGATGCGGACCAGCTGCTGTGACTGCTCGCCGGCTGTACGCCCCGGTCGTCCTCGCGACGCTGGCGGCGGGCGGGCTCGCGTTCTTCGCCGCTGGGCGAACGTGGGTGACGTCCGAGGTCGTGTCCGAGGGCCTCGCGCCCGCCACGGTGTCCGTCAGCGGCACCGACGCTCAACCGCTCGTGTCGGCGTTGGCGCTCGTCGTGATCACCACCTCGCTCGCGATCCTGGCCGCCGGGCCCCGCCTGCGACAGGCCGTCGGCGTCCTGACGATCCTGGCTGCCGCGACCGCAGCGATCGTGGTGCCCCGTTCGGGCAGCAACCGTCTTGCCGATGCGCTGACCTCCGCCGCCGAGAAGTCCGCGGCCTACTCGGGACCCGCGTCGATGACCGACGTCTCTCACAAGCCCTGGGATCTCGTCACGATCGCGGCCTTCGTGATCGCCGTCGTGTTGGGTGCTCTGACAGTGCGGTTCGGCCCCCAGTGGCCGACCATGAGCAGCCGTTACGACGCGCCGAGCACGCGTCCGGCCACGAACGATCTGTCCGACAGCGATATGTGGAAGGCAATGGACGACGGCCACGATCCCACCGCCGAGCCGGACGGTCGCACCGAGTAGTCTGAGGCCCAGTTCCGCCACCACGAGGAGAGTCTCACCCATGCACGGATCTTCGCCCGCCGCTTGGACCGCAGTAGTGATGTGCCTGATCGGCGTCACGATCGGTGGCGTCGGCCTGATCCCCGACCCGAACTGGCTCGTGTTCACAATCGGCGTCATCGTTGCGTTGGCCGCCGGCCCTGTCGGACTCGTGATGTCCGCCGCAGGCATGGGCGCAGACCGCGCCGAACACTGAACCTGCGTCCCAGCAGGTTCATCCACCGGCCCGGAGGTTCTTAGTGAGCGACCGACCGCAGTACCCCGCGTATCCCGGTGGCGCCGAGGACCCTGCGGGTGGTCGCCAGCAGCCTTCCCCGCCGCCTGGCTACGGGCAGGTGCCGCCCCCACCGGCGTACGGCACCCCACCGGCGTCCGGCACCGTGCCGCCCTACGGCACCGCGCCGCAGCAGCCTCCGCCCCCGGGATATGGCTATCCGCCTCAGCCGCCGCAGGGATATGGCTATCCGCCTCAGCCGCCGCAGTCGACGAATGCCAAGGCGGTCGTGAGTCTCGTGCTCGGCATCGTCTCGATGCTGTTCTGCTTCGCCGGTTTCATCTTCGGGATCGCCGCAATCATCTTGTCGGTGCTGGCGCGCAAGGAGATCGCTGCCCAGCCGCCCGGTACGACATCGAGTGGGGGCGTGGCCATCGGGGGGCTCGTGACGGGCATCATCGGCACGGTCATCTGGGGAGCCTTCACAGGCTTGGCGATCCTGGGCATGCTGGTCGAATGATGACCACGGCGCCGGCCTGCCGCTCGGTGTGGACGGGGCTGCGTGTGCCCGTTGCCGTTGGGGTCGTGGGCCTAGGCTCAGCTGCGCTCCTGCGACTCCGTGACCCCCACAGCTCCGGCTCGTACGGCTTCTGCCCGTTCCAGTCGATCACAGGACAGCCCTGTCCTGGCTGCGGGGGACTGCGGGCCGTCAACGATCTGACTCACGGCGATGTCGCCGGCGCCGTCAGCAGCAACGCCATGGCGGTCGCTCTCGTGCTGGCGCTGGCGGGCTTGTGGATCGTCTGGGTCGTGCGCCGACTACGCGGTGAGCAGCAGGCCGCGATGGTCACGCTCAGCACGCGTGCGGCACTCGTCATCCTGCCGGTCGTCGCGGTCTTCGGCATGCTGCGTGTCACGCCGTGGGGTTCGTGGCTCGCACCGTGACGCCAGCGCTCTCGCTCACGACGTGATGACCGGCAACAGCCACGACAGCAACACCGTCACGATCGCGCCACCGCCGATCATGAGCCCGATAACGGCCACCGATTCGCCGGCCTGCGTGCCGCGTGAGGCCGCGATCTCGCGGCGGGCATGGATACCGGTTGTCAGGCTCGGGATGCCGAGTGCGATGCCGCCGAACGGGAACATGTAGATGCAGGCGAAGGCGCACAGCCCGTAGATCACGCTGTAGACGGCTTTGCGATTCGTGGCGGGCGGTGTGCCGGGCGCCGGTACGGCCGCCCCGGAGCCTGTCACTCGACGTTGAAGTTGTACTCGACGACGCCGGTCGCTAGCCCGATGACCGCGACGATAAACAGCACGACCACGACTGTGCCGGTGATGATGCCGGTCAAGGCCTGGCCGGAGCCGGTCTGCGTGCCGTGGGACCGGTTGATCTCACCACGCGCGATGAAGCCCAGGACGATAGCGACGATGCTGCCGACGATCAGCAGTCCGCAGAACAGCGCGAACACCAGGCTCGCGATGCCGACGATCATCGACCACAGCGCCTTCTTGTTGGCGACGGGTGCGCCGCCATAGCCGCCTGGCGCGGGCGGGTGTCCGCCCGCGGGTGGGAAGCCGCCGGGAGGCGGCGTCAGGGGGTCACCGTAAGACGGGGGCTCATTCGTCGACATGTCCCGAAGCATAGTGATGAGGCGCAGGAAGGGAGCCCCGAGCAAGCCTGTCCCGAGCCCCGGCTACTCTTGAATCGCAGGCCCACGACGGTGACGGAGGAGGATCCATGTCAGTTCTCGACGAGATCCTGGTCGGCGCCGCCGAAGATCTCGAGACGCGCATGGCTGAGACGTCTCTCGATCAGCTCAAGGCACAGGCAGCCAAGCAGCATCCGGCGCTCGATCCGATGCCCGCCTTCCGCGCCGACGGTGTGTCCGTTATTGCCGAGGTCAAGCGCGCCAGCCCCAGCAAGGGCGAGCTTGCCTTGATCAAAGATCCTGCTGCGCTTGCTGCCGACTATGCCGCCGGCGGAGCCGCTGCGATCAGCGTCCTGACCGAGCAGCGCCGCTTCGGTGGGACGCTCGACGATCTGCGAGCCGTCCGCGGCACCGTTGACGTACCGGTCCTGCGCAAAGACTTCATCACTACCTCCTACCAGCTGTGGGAGGCGCGGGCTGCGGGTGCCGACATGGCGCTGTTAATCGTCGCAGCCCTCGAGCAGATCGCTCTTGAGAGCCTGATCGAGCGCGCCATCTCGATCGGCCTGACCCCGCTGGTCGAGGTGCACGATGAGGCCGAGCTTGAAAGAGCTATCGCCGCCGGCGCCGAGTTGATCGGTGTCAACGCGCGCAGCCTTAAGACCCTCGAGGTCGACCGCGGGACCTTCGAACGGCTCGCCCCCCTGATCCCCGCGCACGCCGTGAAGGTCGCCGAGTCGGGCGTCCGTGGCCCCCACGATGTCATCGAGTACGCGCGGCACGGCGCCAATGTCGTACTCGTCGGCGAGACCCTGGTGCGCGGTGACGATCCTCGTGCGAGTGTCGCGGATCTCGTGGCAGCCGGCACCCACCCCGCGCTGCAGCACCGCTGGTAATGGCGTCACTGCGTTGGCAGTGACGCGCCTTCGTCTGCTCATCGCCGCTCTGAACCCCTTGAGGAACCATGACGTACGCACAGCCTGACGCAACTGGCCACTTCGGACGCTTCGGCGGCCGGTTCATGCCCGAGGCCCTGGTCGCCCCCCTCGACGAGCTTGATCGTGCGTGGACCGAGGCCAAGGCCGATCCGGCCTTTATGTCCGAGCTCAACCGGATGCTGCGCGAATATGCCAACATCCCCAGCCCGCTGTACGAGGCACATCGCTTCTCCGAGGCCGCAGGCGCGCGGATCCTGCTCAAGCGCGAGGACCTCAATCACACGGGCGCGCACAAGATCCGCAATGTCATCGGTCAGGCCCTGCTCGCCAAGCGCATCGGCAAGCCGCGCGCTATCGCCGAGACCGGCGCCGGCCAGCACGGTGTCGCCTCGGCCACGGCGTGTGCGTACCTGGATCTCGAGTGCACCGTCTACATGGGCGAGGTCGACACAGAGCGTCAAGCGCTCAATGTTGCCCGCATGAAGATGCTCGGCGCCGAGGTCATCTCGGTCACGAGCGGCAGCCGCACCCTCAAGGATGCGATCAACGAGGCCCTGCGTGACTGGGTCGCGAGCGTCGACACGACGTCATATCTGTTCGGCACCGCGGCTGGACCGCACCCGTTCCCGAGCATGGTCCGCGATCTGACTCGCGGCATAGGCGACGAGGCGCGGGCCCAGGCGCTCGCTCTCGACGGCAAGTTGCCGGATGCGGCTGTTGCGTGCGTCGGCGGCGGCTCCAATGCGATTGGCCTGTTCACGGCGTTCATCGACGATGCGGATGTCCGTCTCGTCGGCATCGAGGCAGGCGGCGACGGCGTCGAGACCGGTCGGCATGCGGCAACCATTACGGGCGGCGATGTGGGTGTCCTGCACGGTGCTCGCTCCTTCCTGCTGCAGGACGAGGACGGTCAGACCATCGAGTCGCACTCGATCTCGGCGGGCCTGGACTATCCGGGCGTCGGGCCCGAGCATTCGTACCTCGCCGACATTGGCCGCGCCCAGTACGTCCCGGCGACGGATGCCGCCGCGATGTCGGCCTTCGACCTTTTGTGCAAGACCGAGGGCATCATCCCCGCGATCGAGTCGGCCCACGCGCTCGCAGGTGCGCTCGAGCTGGCCAAGGAGCTCGGCCCCGATGCGACGATCCTGGTCAATCTGTCGGGCCGCGGCGATAAGGACGTCCACACCGCCGCGGAGTACTTCGGCCTGATCGACGAGCCGGTCGTCCTCCAGCAGGGAGTTGAAGAATGAGCCGGATTGACGAGCTGTTCGAGCGGACGCGCTCGGAGAACCGTGCGGCTCTTGTGGGGTATCTGCCGGCGGGCTTCCCCTCCAAGGAGGGCTCGATCAAGGCTGTCGAGGCGATGGTCGAGGGCGGTGTCGACCTCGTCGAGGTGGGGCTGCCGTATAGCGACCCCGTGATGGACGGGCCGGTCATCCAGGCCGCTGCCGAGCAGGCACTCAGCCAGGGCATGCGTCCGGCCGATGTGCTCGACGTCGTCCGGGCCAGTGCGGCCACCGGCGCGCCGACCGTCATCATGACGTACTGGAATCCCGTCGAGCGCTATGGCATCGACCGTTTCGCGGCTGATCTCGCGGCTGCCGGGGGATCAGGGCTCATCACCCCCGATCTCATCCCCGATGAGGGTGCCGAGTGGATCGCGGCATCGCACGCACACGGCCTCGACCGCATCTTCCTGGTTGCTCCGTCGTCGACCGATGAGCGGCTCGCGATGACAGTCGATGAGGCCAGCGGCTTCATCTACGCGACCGCTGTCATGGGCGTGACGGGTGCCCGCGAGCAGACCAGCTCGCTCGGCGAGGAGCTCGTGGCACGGGTTCGCAAGGTCACCGACAAGCCGGTCGGCGTCGGCCTGGGGGTCTCCAACGGAGCGCAGGCGCGCGAGATCGCTGCCTATGCGGATGCCGTGATCGTCGGTTCGGCGCTCGTGCGCTGCCTGCTCGACGCCCCGAATGAGACGGCGGGATGCGATGCTGTCCGTGCCTTGGCGCGTGACCTGCGAGCCGGCGTCGAGAGGAACTGAGCCATGCTCGCTTACATCCCCAGCCCTGCGGAGGGCGTCTGGCACCTGGGCCCGTTCCCGCTGAGGGCGTATGCGCTCGGCATCATCATCGGTGCGCTGGTGGCTATCTGGATCGCGGAGCGACGCTTCCAAGCGCGTGGCGGCCGAGCCGGGGCTATCGGTGACATCGCGATTTGGGCCATCCCGTTCGGCATCGTGGGCGCGCGGATCTATCACGTCGCGACCGATCCCGAGCTCTACTTCGGCGAGGGGCGCGACATGGTCGACGCTCTCCTGATCTGGAAGGGCGGCCTCGGTATCTGGGGCGCGGTCCTGGGTGGGGCTCTCGGCGCGTACATCGGCTGCAAGCGCCACAACGTCTCGTTCGCGATGGTCGCCGACGCTCTGGCGCCGGGGCTATTGGTGGCGCAAGCCATCGGCCGTATCGGCAACTACTTCAATCAGGAGCTGTTCGGCAAGCCGACTGACCTTCCGTGGGGGCTGGAGATCGCGCCGCAGAATCGTCCTCAGGGCTACTCCGTCTTCGAGACATTTCACCCCACCTTCCTGTACGAGCTGCTGTGGAATCTCGCGGCGGCTGCGCTGATCATCGCGATCGATCGCCGGGTCAAGCTCACGGGAGGTCGGGCATTTGCGCTGTACGCCATGTTCTACACAGCAGGTCGCGTCTGGATCGAGGCCCTGCGGATCGACACCGCCAATCACATCGGTCCCTTCCGCCTCAATGTGTGGACATCGCTCGTCGTCTTTGTGCTCGCGCTGATCTATTTCATCGTGAGTTGCAGGCGCGATAGGGCGAAAGGCCCCGAGCCCGAGGTCGCCGTCGATCCGGAGCCCGAGCATAAGGTCGATCCCGCTTCCTAGCGCGCCACCGTTGGTTCACCACGCTGGCTGGGGAAGTTGAGTCCGGGCGCGGGAAATATCCCGCGCCCGGACATGCTTGGCCTTGCCAGCGTGGTAAACCGACGGTCGGCGCGGGCGAGGCGAGCCTGACCTTCGGTGACTCAACTATCCGATCGCCGTAAGTTTGGGGGTATGAGTGATCAGCACGAGCCCCTGCCCGATCCCGGCACCGTGGAGCACGAGCATCCCGATGTCATGGGTGGATGGCTGCGGCCTGCGGTGTTCGGCGCGATGGAC
>JBBSSC010000066.1:0-8821 GCA_038242465.1 Propionibacteriales bacterium
GACGCCGAGCAGGCTGCCGGAGAGGCTGACGTCGTAGAGGTCCTTGTCGAAGTCCCACCAGCCCCGCGTGGACAGAACCGCCACGATGTCTTCCAGCCTCCGAAGCCCGGCCAGGATCTCATCGGTCGGGGCGATGCGGGGCGAGCCGAAGAACCTCAGCCCGAACTCGATCGACTCGTCCTTCAGGCCCACGGCGTCCGTCACATCCATGCGCACCCGGAACACCGCGATGTCGGCATCGGCCGAGCCGAACGGCACCTCGACGGGCGAGGCACCATCGGGTTCGGCGGGCTGAGCGAAGGCCACGCCTGTCTCGACCGCCGTGACGCGTCCGGCCACGACCGCCACCGACGCAGGACGATCGGCACCCGGCTGCTCAATCGGCTGGTTGGGCAGCGCGCCGGCCAAGGTCTCGGGCACCCACCGGTCGGCGCTCGACGCGACCATCAGCTCGAAGACGTTCGCCGTGGCGGCCGCGTCGACCCGCAGGAGGGCAGGGCGCGCCTCCGAGTCGTCGGTCATCACGACCCCAATGCCGACTGCCGCGGCGACCAGCGCCGCGGCAGTCACCGCACCCACGATGCGAAGCCTCATCCTGACCATCCATTCCTCGGTGTCCACACGATAGACACCGCAGGGTCAGGAAAGGTCTCATCCGAGCCGAAAATCGCCTACCTCCTGACGCGCACCGTGTCGATCGCGGACCTCGATGCCTTGGCAGAGGCCGAGCCCAGGTAGTACGCGCGCAGCTTGCGGTGACCGGACGACCGGAGCTTGACGCTCACGGACCGGGTCGAACCGCTGACGGTCAGCGTCTTGACGACCCTCGCGCCGTCCTTGATCTGCACACGTCCGCCCGGCACGAATCCGCTGCCCGTGACCCTGACCCTTGCCGTGACCTTGCTGCCCTTGCGCGCTGAGCTCTTCTCGATCGACAGCGAGGTCGACGTCGTGCCCTTGGCCACCGTGAGCGTCAACGGCGCACTCGCACCGGCGCCGCTTCGGGCGTCGCCCGCGTATTGGGCCACGAGCTGCCGAGTGCCGACTCGCAGGCCGCTGAGCGTCACGAGTGCCATGCCGTCCTGCACTGTGCCGCGGCCCACGACCGTCGCGCCATCCCTGATCTCAACGGCTCCCGAGGGGACGACTCCCGACCCGCCAGTGACCTTCACGGTCGCGGTGGGCTTGTGACCGAATTCGGCAGAAACACTCGGCAACGTCAGCTTCGTGGTGCTCCTGAGCTGGTCAGCGAAGGCATCCACGGCCTTACCGAGCCGCAGGAAGGCCGTCTCACCGGTCGAGTCCTTCAGCCCGTCATTGTCCGTGACGCCGTACAGCGCACCGTCGGCGGCGATCGTGAAGCCTTCGAGCTTCTCCTGCGTCCAGCCATTGGTTGCCCTCAGCGCGGGCAGGACGTCGACCGCGAGCTTCTTGTCCAGGATCGGGAGCTCCCCCGGAGCGGGATCGGTAGCCGGGATGTCGACGGTGTAGATCCGCTTGTTCTTAGCATTCGGGCCATTGAGCTTGTCGCGCTCGATGACCGCGAACGTGTTGTTGTCGACCGCTGTGATCTCCGACAGCCCGACCCAATCGGCACCATCGCGCTTGGGACTGTTCAGCTCGTAGCCGAACCAGTGCCACGAGCCGTCAGCGACGTCATACCGGCCGATGCGGACGATGTTGTCGCCGTCGACGGTCTCGGTCTGATCTGTGACATCAGCCCACAGCTGACGCTGCAGTGCCACGAAGACGTGCTCCCCGGCGGCGTCATTCGTCGCTGTGACGCCTTCGAGTCCCCAGTTCTTGATGTGTGACGTGACGTCGGCAGGCAGCTCGACGGTCTGCTGGATCGCACCTGCGGGATCCGTCCGGTAGAGCTTGTTGCCCGGGCCGGTCGCGCCCTCGTTGGCGAGCCAGAAGCCGCCCTGGGGCCGCGCGAACAGCCCCTCGACATCCAGGTCTGCGCCAGCCCCGTCGTTGGTGATCGTCAGCGCCGAGGTGATGCGCGCGGGCGTCCGCGAGACATCCACCGTGAAGATCTGTCCCGGCTTGAGCACGGTGTCGGATGCCGCGTAGATCGTGCTCGCATCGCCTGGCTTGGCGCTCAGGGCACCCAGCGCGCTCCAGCCGATCGGGTTGTCCGACACGTCATCGGAAACGATCGACGGGAACGTGTCCGCCCCGTCGCTGAGCCTATAGAGGCTGACGCTCGCACGGACATTCGTCGCCGAGATATCGGTCTCGCTCGACACAGCCAGCAGATTGCGGCCCGGGATCGGCAGGATGCCCTCGGGCCCATTGGTCGCCGCCAGTATCTGCTTGAAGACCGGAGCGGCCGGATTGCCGATGTCGTAGACCGCGACGAAGTTGCTGCGCTCAGAGCCGACGAAAGCGTATGTCGCGCCGTCGATCGTCGAGATTGCGAGCCCCTCGGGCTCGGCGCCCTTCTTGGCCGCTCGATCGTCGTTGTAGAGACCGTGCTTGACCGCGATCTTCTCGAACGAGTTGCCGGCATCCCACGTGACGCTGCCGTCCGTCGTGCTGAACACCGTCCAGCCGCGCGATCCGCCCTTCCAGTCGCCCTCGTTGGCGGTTGCGACGTGGGTGTCATCGACCCAGCCGATCGCGTCGGGCTCGCGGACCACATCGGTCAGCGAGTCGGTCAATGAGATCCTGCCGTCCTTCTTGGTGTCGAAGCCCGTCGCCGAGACCTTGCCCGCCGAGAACACCTTCTCGATCGCGCGCGTCGCCAGGTCGATGATGACGATGCCGTTGTTCTCCTGCAGTGTCAGCGCGAGCTTGTTCCTGCCGTTGATCGAGACGTACTCCGGCTCAGGGTCGGTCGGCTCGGCGAGACCCGCAGCGATGAACGAGGGCAGCGCCGAGCCGTCGGGCTTCACCAGGTCGATCCGGTGCGCGTCCCAGTCGGCGGGTGCGCCGTCGAGATCCACGACCTGGACGAATCCGGCGGGCAGCTGAGGCAGATCGCCCTTGCTGTGTCCGGGCGGCGTGGCTTCCTCGTTGCGCTGGTTCTCGATCGCTATCGCCGCGAAGCGCTCATCGGCGCTGATGTCGATCGAGTCGGGCTGACCGGCCAGATCGATGCTGCGGATCCGCTTCGAGTCCGACAGCCGCACGATGTCGAGACGCCCCGACGGATTCGCGAAGCTCTCGCTCGTGTCGACGACGACCAGGACGTACTTGCCGACGACCGCGACCGAGGTCGGCTGGTCGTCCGCGTCTCCGAGCTGGGCAAGCGACAGGCTGCCCGCGCCGACCGGGTTATCGGGATCGCTGATGTCGAGGAAGCCGATGCGTTTGCCGAGGGCATCGGTGTAGATCAGCGTCTTGCCGTCCTTGGAGACGTCCGAGATCTCGGCAACCGTCGCGGACGAGGCGGGGACATCCTTCGGCAGATTCTTGTAGACCGGGTAGGTCGCGGTGCGATGGAAAGTCTGCTCGGTGCTTGCGCTGGCTCCTGCCGCTGGGAGCATGGCCGCGGCGAGAGCTCCCGCTGCCAGGCCCACGATGGCGGGGCGCGCGGCGAACCTCAGGATCAGTGACCAGCGGGAAGACGACATTTCAGGGGTCATGGCACCCAGGCTGTCGTGGCCAACCGGCGTGTCGGCCACCGTCAGATGAACGCTGGCCGACCACGACGAGAATCGTTAGAGCATTTCCTTGGCGAGCAGCTCCAGCGTGCGCTCGCGGCCAGGCGCGGTCCGCGGATCGGCGCCACGACGAGCGGATGCCACGGGATTGACCATGACCTCGTCGACGCCGTAATGCTCGGCCAGCGCCTGCAGCTGCGCGGCCGCGGAGGCGGGCGTCCCGACGACGGCCTTGCCGAAGGCGGACTCGACCATCGCCTGCGCCTCCGGGTGCAGCTCGATCACCTCGGCATCTTCGACGAGGTCCAGCGGCGTGAGCGGCTGGCCCGTCCGGAGCTTGGCCATCATATGGAGGTTCGGCAGCATCAGCGCGGCGGCCTCCTCCTCGGTGTCGGCGACCGAGGTGTTGATCGTCAGGAATGTGACGGGTTCGGGGGTCGAGTCGCTCGGACGGAACTCCGACCGGTACACCGCGAGCGCCTCGGCCGTGCCCTGCCCCGAGAAGTGATGCGCGAAGACATACGGCAGCCCCTTGGCAGCGGCGAGGTGCGCCGAGTACATCGACGAGCCGAGCAACCACATGCGGGGCTCGCTCGCTGCGGCTGGCGTGGCCTTGAGCATGTATGCCTGGCGCGGGATCGCGACTCGTACGCCGCTCTTCCCCATCAACGCGACGACATCGTCGAGGTACTGGGGAAAGTTCTCGATATCGGTGTCATCGCGACCGGCCGCTCCGCGCAATGCCATCGACGTCACGGGATCGGAGCCCGGCGCACGGCCGATGCCCAGATCGATGCGGCCGGGGGTCGCTGCTTCGAGCAGCGCGAACTGCTCGGCGACAGCGAGCGGCGCGTGGTTCGGCAGCATGACCCCGCCCGAACCTAAGCGGATGCGCTCGGTGTGCGCGCCGAGGATGCCGATCAGAACCGGTGGCGACGTCGCGGCGACGGCGGGCATGTTGTGGTGCTCGGCGACCCAGTAGCGGGTGAATCCGGTCCGGTCGGCGACCTGCGCCAGGGACACCGTGGCGGCCAGCGCATCGCCGGTCGTCTGATCGGTGCGGACGGGAACGAGATCAAGTACAGAAAGTCTCACACCGGGTTCAACGCACGTCCGCTGCCGAACCTTCCCGCCGTACCTCTACGTCGTCGTCGGCGGGCATCGACTCCGGGAAGGTGCCGAGCTTCTCGATCATGAAGCCGCCGGGATAGGAACGGATACGGTGCGTGTCGCGCAGGAGCTTGGGCTTGCGGCGTGGCGGGAAGAAACGGATCAGCCTGCCGCGCGCGACCAGCGAGCCATGTGCGAGCCGAACAAGCAGCCACGATGGCTTCGGATAGTCGAAGGTCTCGCGCAGATGATCGTCGAGCAGCGCGATGCTGAACCGGCGCATGACTGGCCGCAGCGGCCGCGGGTAGAACGTCACGAACAGGTCGAGCGTCGCATCGGCCACGGCCCGCGCCTTGGGGTCGAACACATACTTCTCCCGCTCGTACGCATCCATCAGATCAGAGAATCCCTGATAGTCGGCAGGGATGTTTTGGATGCCCATGAGCCGGCCGAGTCGCTGGTAGTAGCGCACCGCGGCGGTACGCTCGGCATCGATGCTCTCGCGCCAGCCATACCGCTCGATCCAGCGCACCGGCGTCACGACGAACGTCGCCAGGACATAGCGCATGTCGTCATTGGAGATGTCGTAGCTGCCGTGCATCTGATTCATCCGACGCACGCCCGCCCGGCCCATCTCGGACTCCATGCCCTTCTCGGCGATGGACTCCAGCAGGATCGCGGTGTCATCGTGACGCTTCTGCACCGCGCCGGTGAACTCCCCCGTGTCGTACAGCAGCTGCCCGATCGACGGCACCGCATAGGTGCGAAACAGCGCGAAGCTCAGCGCCTGCTGGGAGTCCCACGGGAACTCGTACATCGCGATGATCCGGGCGATCTGCTCGAACTCGGTATCGGGATCAAGCCGGGCGATCTGCTGCTGCCAGTGCCTGCGCTGCCAAAAGTCGGGCTTCATCCTCGGACCCTACCGTGACAGTATGACTGTCACAATGTTTTTGCGGCAATAGCAACGATCCCCGGCTCACAGGACGTCGCGTAGGAACTCCACGATGTCATCGAGTGCCCGGTTCGCGACCGGCACGACTCCCGGCAGGCTCATGAATCCGTGTATCGCGCCGTCGTACTCCGCGTAGCGGACCGTGACCCCGGCCTCCGCGAGCGTGTCGCGATAGTGCGCCCCGTTGTCGAGCAGAGGGTCGAGCTCGGCGGTGATGATGAACGCCTTCGGCAGACCGACATACGATGCGGCTCGGATCGGCGAGACGCGGAAGTCTTCGGTGCCGTAGTTCTCCCCCAGGTACAGCCGCGCATATGCGCGCATGTTGCGAGACGTCAGCACGGGCGCCTCGGCATGCAGGTCTTCGGACGGCCAGCGCTGATACATCTCGACGCTGGGATAGATCAACACCTGCGCCCGCAGTTCCGGCGCACCGGCATCCCGTGCAAGCAAGGCGATGACGGCAGCGAGGTTGCCACCCGCGCTGTCGCCCATCACGGCGATCCGCGAGGCGTCGATGCCGAGTTCATCGGCATGCTCAACGATCCAGAGGACGGCATCCCAGCAGTCGTCGAGCCCTGCTGGAAAGACATCCTGCGGGGCGAGCCGGTACGACGGCGAGATGACGACAACCCCGTTGCGGGCCGCAACCCTGCTGGCCAGCCAGGCGGACTGCTCGGGATTGCCCTGGACCCAGCCGCCACCGTGGAAGTTGATGACGCATGGCAGGGCACCCACCGAGTTACGCGGCCGGTGCACCAAGGCCCGCGATCCGGAGCCCACCACGATCTCGTCGACCGTCACGCCCGGATCGGTGCGGCCGAACACGAGGCGTCCGATCGCGGTGCCCTGGAGCTTGAGCCGATCGGCGCGCATCGCGACGTAGTCCTTGGACTCCTCGACCGGAGTTGAGGTGCGCCGCATGATCGCAGCGAAGACACGGGTACGTAGGGCCATCGAAGACGTCACGCCGCGAGCCTAGCTGCGGGTGCCGTCAGCCGGATGCTTTGAGGGCCCAGGCGCGCAGTGCGTCGATGCGCTTCTGTAGCTCGTCGACCGAGGCCTGCGCCGCGGCCGGGCCGCCGCACTGCGCCCGCAGCCGGGTGTGCGTCACGCCGTGCGGCGATCCCGTGCGGTGATGCCAGGCGCCTACGAGGGCCTGCAGCTCGCGCCGCAGCTCGCTGCGGCGCTCGAACTCGACATCGGCTGCGACCTCGGGAGCTGCGGCCGCTCCCGTACCCGCATTGGCCTTCGCGCGCTTGGCCCGCGAGGTGCGCAGCAGCTCGGCGACCTGTGACGGCTCGAGCAGACCCGGGATGCCTAGGAAGTCGAGCTCGCCATCGTCATCCGACAGCGTGTCGTAGCCGAACTCGCCGCCGTCGTAGACCAGTCGGTCGAATGACGCATCGCTGCCGAGCGCGGCGTACTTGCCCAGAAGATCTTCGGAGGCGCCCTGATCTTGCTGCGCCTTGGCGAGCATCTCGGCCTCGGCCGCGAACAGGTCGTCAGAGTCCTTGACCGGCCGGCCGATCACGTGATCGCGCTGGGCCTCCAGATCGGACGCCAATGACAGCAGCCGGGGAACGCTCGGCACAAAGATCGAGGCGGTCTCGCCCTTGCGCCGGGCGCGGACGAAGCGGCCGACGGCCTGCGCGAAGTACAGTGGCGTCGCGGTGGTGGTGGCATAGACGCCCACCGAGAGCCGCGGGATGTCGACACCCTCGCTGACCATCCGCACCGCGACCATCCACGTGGTCATGCCGGCAGAGAACTCCGAGATGCTCGCGCTACTGCCGGCCTCATCGGACAGGACGACCGTGGGGGCGGTGCCCGTGATGTCGGTCAGCACCCTGGCGTAGGCGCGCGCCGCGTCCTGGTTGCTTGCGATCACCAGGCCGCCGGCATCGGGGACGTCGCGGCGCACCTCCATAAGGCGGGTGTGTGCCGCCGTCAGAACCTCGGGGATCCACGAACCGTTGGGGTCGAGTGCGGTACGCAGTGCCTGCGCCGTGGCGGCCGCGTCGAGCGGTTCGCCGAGACGAGCCGCGACCTCATCGCCCGCGCGGGTGCGCCAGTGCATGCGGCCCGAGTAGGCCATGAACAGGACCGGGCGGACGACGCCGTCCTTCAGCGCATGTCCGTAGCCGTAGGAGTAGTCGGCGACGCTCTGCTTGGAACCATCGGTCTGCGGCGCGTACGTCACGAACGGGATGGGGTTCTCGTCGGAGCGGAACGGCGTGCCGGTCAGCGCCAATCGACGCACCGCGGGCTCGCAGGCCTCCTGGATGCCATCGCCCCACGTCAGCGCGTCACCCGCGTGGTGGACCTCGTCCATGATGACGAGTGTCTTGCGGTACTCGATGCGCGCCCGGTAGGCGTTGGGATTGACCGCGATGCCCGCATACGTGACCGCGAAGCCCTGGAAACCGGGAGCGAGACGACCCTGGCTGGGCAGCGCGGGATCGACCATGATGCCGATGCCGGCGGCCGCGAGCGCCCACTGCGTCTTAAGGTGATCGGTCGGCGTGACGATCACGACGCGCTCGATGACGCCGCGCGCCAGGAGATCGGCGGCGATGGTCAGTGCGAAGGTCGTCTTACCGGCTCCGGGCGTGGCGACGGTGAGGAAGTCACGGGGTTGAGTGCGCTGATAGAGCTCGAGCGCCTCACGCTGCCAGACCCGGAGGTTCTGGCTACGCGTCACCCGACGGATCTCCCGAGTCATCGTCCATGCTCTCCCAGATGTCTTTGCACTCGGGGCAGACCGGGAAACGCTCGGGATCACGGCTCGGGGTCCAGACCTTGCCGCACAGCGCGATGACCGGGGTGCCCATGACCATGGCCTCGGTCAGCTCGTCCTTGGGGACGTAGTGGGAGAACTTCTCGTGATCGCCGTCCTCGGTGCGCTGTTCGGTGCGCTCATCGAGAACTGTCTGCGAACCACGTTGGAAGAAAGCCACGGCACGAGTCTAACGAGTCGGACCGACGCAAACTAGTTGGCGGAGGGGTCGTCCGGGAATGTCGTCCAGAATCTGAGGTCATCGTCCTGCCGGCGCAGCACTTCACGCCACAGAGTCTCCGGCTGAGGCGAGATAAGGTCGCTGTCGCGCGCCTCCAGGACCAGCCAGGCACCCTCGGCGAGCTC
>JBBSSC010000067.1:0-8808 GCA_038242465.1 Propionibacteriales bacterium
ACGTCATCGTCCATACCGTGCATGACCGAGCCGGCGCCGAGGAACATATTGGCCTTGAAGAAGCCGTGCGTGATGAGGTGGAAGATCGCGAACGCATAGCCTGCCGGGCCGAGCCCCGCCGCGAGCATCATGTAGCCGATCTGACTCATCGTGGAGCCGGCAAGTGCCTTCTTGATGTCGTCCTTCGCGCAGCCGATCCACGCGCCGACGAGCAGTGTGACGAGGCCGACGACGATGACCGCGGTGCGGGCGACCTCGGACGCATCGAAGATCGCATTCGAGCGGACCACCAGGTAGACACCCGCCGTGACCATCGTTGCCGCGTGGATCAGGGCAGAGACCGGGGTCGGGCCCTCCATTGCATCGAGCAGCCAGCTCTGCAGCGGAACCTGCGCGGACTTGCCGCACGCGCCGAGCAGGAGCAGCAAGCCCAACGAGGTGGTGACGGCATCCGTGGCGCCGGGGGCGGCCGCGTGGACGGCCCCGATGGCCGAGGTGCCGAACTGCGCGAACATCAGCATGATCGCCAGGGCCATGCCGATGTCGCCGACGCGGTTGACCACGAAGGCTTGCTTGGCGGCGGCCGCGGCAGATGGCTTGTGCTGCCAGAAGCCGATGAGCAGATATGACGCGAGACCCACGCCCACCCCCCCCAGGAACAACACGAGGTAGTCGCCCGCGAGCACGAGCGTCAGCATCGCGGCGATGAAGATGTTCAGGAACGCGAAGAAGCGTCTGCGCCGCTCATCGTGCGCCATGTAACCGATCGAGTACACGTGGATCAGAGTTCCGACGCCAGTGATCAGCAGCACGAACAGCGCCGACAGCTGGTCGTAGACGAAGCTCATCTCGACGTGGAACGTCCCGGCGTCGATCCAGGTGAACAGACTGACCGCATGCGACCGGTCTTCTGAGCCCTTCCCCAGCAGCGCGATGAACAGGATCATGCCGAGCACGAACGAGGCCGCCGACGCCAGGGTTCCGATGAGGTGGCCGAAGCGATCGGACTCCTTGCCCCAGATCAGCAGCAGGGCGCCGCTGGCCAGCGGGATGGCAATGAGCAGCCACTGAAGATCGAACATCTCTGGTCTCCTACGACTTCAGCAGGCTCGCGTCGTCGACCGAGGTGGTCTGACGCGTGCGGTAGATGGAGATGATGATGGACAGGCCGATGACGACCTCGGCCGCGGCAACGACCATAACGAAGAAGGCCGCGAGCTGGCCGTCGAGATTGCCGTGCTGCCGCGAGAAGCTCACGAAGGCCAGGTTGGTCGCATTGAGCATCAGCTCGATGCACATGAACACGATGATCGCGTTGCGGCGGACCATGACGCCCGTGGCACCGATCGTGAACAGGATGAGCGACAGAGTCAGATATTCGCTCACTTGCCATCGCCTCCCTGAGTGTCATCGTGGGACTGCACTCGACCGGATTGGGGATCGTCCGACGAGGCATCCAGCTGTTTGATCACGGTCTCGATGTCATCGTCGTAGCCGTCGCGAACCTGGCCGCGGCCGATGATGCTGGCCGAGATCGAAGCCTCGAGTGGCGTGCCGTCGGGCAGCAGCGCGGGAGTGTCGACCGCATTGTGGCGGGCGAAGACGCCAGGTGTGGGGGCGTTGCCGGGATGCAGCCCGTGCTCGGCGTAGTCGGTCATGCGCTGGCGGGCGAGATCGGCCTGCGAGCGTCGGGGCAGCAGCGTCTCGTGGTGCGCCATGACCATCGCGCCCAGGACCGCGGTGATGAGCAGCGCTGCCGTGAATTGGACAGCCAGGACGTAGGGGCCGAACATCAGGGCCGCGAGCCCCTCGACGTTGCCGCCCGCATTGGCCTGGTCGAGGCCCACGACGGGCGAAGCGACGGTCTGACCGATCAACGTCACCACGACGAGACCGAAGGCCAGACCGATGACCGTGGCCGCGAGCCGCTGACCGCCGATCGTCTCGCGCAGCGACTCGGTCGTGTCGACGCCTACGAGCATCATGACGAACAAGAACAGCATCATGATCGCGCCCGTGTAGACGATGATCTGCACTGCGAACAGGAACGGTGCGCCCTGCGCCGCGTAGAGGATCGCGAGGCTGATCATCACGACCGCGAGCGCCAGCGCTGCGTGCACGGCCTTGCGGGCGAACAGCAGGCCGAGTGCCGCGATGACCATGACGGGAGCCAGGATCCAGAACGTCGTCACTCCGTTCCCCCGCTCGTCACGCCGACGATGGGCAGCTGCATGCCCCGGTAGTAGTCCTGGTGATCGTCGCTGATCATCATCTCGTGCGGCGGCTCGATCATCCCGGGCAGCAGCGGCGCGAGCAGATCGTTCTTCTCGTAGATCAGGTCGGCGCGGTTGTTGTCGGCGAGCTCGTACTCGTTCGTCATGGTCAGCGCGCGGGTCGGGCACGCCTCGATGCACAGCCCGCACAGGATGCAGCGCAGGTAGTTGATCTGGTAGACGCGGCCATAGCGTTCGCCGGGGCTGTGGCGGTCGCCCTCGCTGTTGGACGCACCTTCGACGTAGATCGCATCGGCGGGGCAGGCCCACGCGCACAGCTCGCAGCCGATGCACTTCTCGAGGCCGTCGGGCCAGCGGTTGAGCTGGTGGCGGCCGTGGAAACGAGGCGCGGTCGGCAGCTTCTCGAACGGGTACTGCTCCGTCACGGGCTTGCGAAACATCGTCCGGAACGTCACGCCAAAGCCGGCGATCGGATCCCAGAGCGTCTCGCGGATGGGATTGCTGGTCATCGCGGGGCCGTCCTCTCGGTGGTCTCGGTGGACTGCCCGGGCATCGGCGGGACGGGGTAGCCGCCCGCGAATGCATCGAAGCCCTCGTCGAGCTCGGGCTCGTCGACCGGCTTCTTCTTCTCCGGGATCAGGAAGCTCAGCAGGATCAGCGCCCCAGCCACGATCCCGACCCACATCAGCGCTCGTTGGTCGAGCATGTCCTCGGCCTTGAGCTTGCGGATGAACGTGACCGCGATAATCCAGGCCAGCGAGACCGGGATCAGGACCTTCCAGCCGAACGTCATGAACTGGTCGTACCGCATGCGTGGCAGCGTGCCGCGCAGCCACACGAACATGAAGATGAAGAACAGCGTCTTGCCGAAGAACCACAACACGGGCCAATAGCCTTCGTTGGCGCCTTCCCAGATCTGGGCGATACCGAACGGGGCGCGCCAGCCGCCGAGGAACAGCGTCGTCGCGAGCGCCGAGACCGTCACCATATTGATGTACTCGGCCAGGAAGAACAGCGCGAACTTGAGCGATGAGTACTCGGTGTGGAAGCCGCCCACGAGCTCGCCCTCGGCCTCGGGGAGGTCGAATGGTGCACGGTTGGTCTCTCCCACCATCGCGATGCAGTAGATGATGAATGACGGGAACAGCGGGATGAAGAACCAGAGATCAGTCTGCGCATCGACGATCTCTGAGGTCGACATCGAGCCGGCGTACATGAACACCGAGACGAACGACAGGCCCATCGCGACCTCGTACGAGATGACCTGGGCACTCGAGCGCAGGCCTCCCAGCAGGGCGTAGATCGAACCGGATGACCAGCCCGCGAGCACGATGCCGTAGACGCCGATCGACGTCACCGCGAGCACGTAGAGCACCGCGACGGGCATGTCGGTCAGCTGCAGCGGCGTGATGGTGTCGGTGAACGGGATACGGACCTCGGGCCCGAACGGGATGACCGCCCAGGCTAGGAAAGCCGGGATGACAGCGAGGATCGGCGCCAGGATGTAGACGAACTTATCGGCCGCCTTGACGACGATATCTTCCTTGAGCGCAAGCTTGACGCCATCGGCGAGGCTCTGCAGCAGGCCGAACGGACCATTGACGTTAGGGCCGATGCGGTGCTGCATACGGGCCACGACGCGGCGCTCGAACCAGATGTTGAACAGCGTATAAATTAGCAGGAACACGAAGATCAGCACCGACTTGAGGGCGATGACCCAGAAGGCCTCGTTACCGAACATCTCGCTCATGACGCCACCTCCATTGACGACCCACGATATGGAGATGTCGTCATGATTCCTGCCTCATGATTCGCTCGCTGGTGCTCGCTCATGCCTTCACTCCGCTCAGCGTGACCCGGTCGCCGAAGCCCGCGCCTAAGGCGGCACGCAGGCTCACCCCGGAGTTGGCGGGCGCCCAGACGACGCCATCAGGCAGATCGTCGACCTGAGTCAACATCGTCACGCTGCCGACCTCGGTCGAGAGCGTGGCGAGGTCACCGGGCTCGATGTCGAATGCCGTCAGAGTCGAGGCGCTGGCCCGGATGACAGCCGAGCGGGCCGTGGCCCTGAACTGCTCCTGGCCGTCCTGCCCACGCGCATCGTCGACGAGCAGCCGCCACGAGTCGAGGACGACGGTGCCGTCCTTCAGCGCGTCCTTCGATTGGGCGATGCCGTCAGGACCAGCCGCGCGCACACCGTCCCACGGTCCGAGCTCGATCATGGCGCGGCGGGCAGCCGCGACGGAGCGGAAGCCCAGCGGCTGCCCCATCTCCTCGGCGATGCCGGCTAGGACGCGGATATCGGTCAGCGAGCTCGGCTCGGTCAGGACCGCCTCGAAGCTGCGGACGCGTCCCTCCCAATTGACGAACATGCCGGGCTTCTCGACGACGGGAGCGATCGGCAGGACGACATCGGCCAGGGCCGTGACATCGCTGCGCCGAATCTCCAGACTCACGACGAAGTCGGCAGCGGCTAGGCCCACGCGGGCCCCGGCCGGATCGGGAAGATCGTCGAGCTCGACGCCTCCGACGACGAGCGCCTTCAACGTTCCGGAGGCTGCGGCTGCGAACATCGCTGTCGTGTCGCGGCCGGCCTTGGCCGGGATGGTCTTGACACCCCATGCCGCAGCCAGATCGGCGCGCGCCTCCGCATCCGCGAGCGGGCGGCCACCAGGAAGCAGATTGGGCAGGCATCCGGTCTCGACCGCGCCGCGGTCACCCGCACGTCGCGGCACCCACGCCAGGCGCGCTCCGGCCTTGTCGGCGGCGGCCACCACGGCGGTGAAACCGCCGTCGACCGCAGCGAGGCGCTCCCCGGCCAGAATGATCGAGCCGGCGGGCAATGTGAGCGCCGCCAGTGCGGCCGGTTCCTCACCCGGAACCGTCTGGATCAGCTCGCCAGACATCTTGCGGAGGCCGCGCGTTACATGGCTCGCGATCGAGGTGACCTTGACGCCGTTGTTGCGTGCGCCCTTGCGCAGCCGCAAAAAGATGCTGCCGTTCTCGTCCTCGGGCTCGAAGCCGACCAGCACGACGGCCGGCGCCTTCTCCAGATCTGCGAAGCTCACGACGAGCTGGGTCACGGCGACTCGGGATGCCAGGAACGCGGCCTCCTCGTCGGAGTGCACGCGGGCCCTGAAGTCGATGTCATTGGTCGCGAGCACGGTGCGAGCGAACTTGCTGTAGGCGAAGGCGTCCTCGGCGGTCAGTCGTCCGCCGGGCAGGACGCCGACCTTGCCGTTGGCGGCTGTCAGTCCACGAGCGGCGACAGCGAGTGCGGCGGGCCAGGAGGCGACCTCGAGCTCACCGGTCTCGGCATTACGCACGAGCGGCGTGGTGAGTCGATCGGCCTGTGATGCGTAGGTGAAGGCGAAACGGTCCTTGTCGGTGATCCACTCCTCATTGACCTCGGGATCGTCGCCTGCGAGGCGGCGCATGACCTTGCCCCGACGGTGGTCGACGCGGATGGCTGAGCCGCTCGAGTCGTGCTCGGCGATCGAAGGTGTCGAGACGAGATCGAAGGGCCGGGCGCGGAAGCGGTAGTCGGCACTCGTCAGCGCACCGACGGGGCAGATCTGGATCGTGTTGCCCGAGAAGTACGAGCTGAACGGCTCTTCCTCGTAGATGCCGACCTGCTGGCGGGCTCCACGCTCGATCATCGCGATGAACGGATCGCCGGCGATCTGCTCGGAGAAGCGGGTGCAGCGCGCGCACAGGACGCAGCGCTCACGGTCGAGCAGCACCTGTTCGGAGACCTTGATGGGCTTGGGGAATGTCCGCTTGGTCTCGGTGAACCGCGACTCGCCCTGGCCGTGCGTCATGGCCTGGTTCTGCAAGGGGCACTCACCGCCCTTGTCGCACACGGGGCAGTCGAGCGGATGGTTAATCAGCAGGAACTCCATGTTGCCGCGCTGCGCCTTCTCGGCGACCGGCGACGTGACCTGGGTCTTGACGACCATCCCTGCGGCAACCTCGATCGTGCACGAGGCCTGCGGCTTGGGAAAGCCGCGACCGTTGCCGGCATCCGTGATCTCGACGAGACACTGGCGGCAGGCGCCGACCGGATCGAGCAGCGGATGATCACAGAACCGCGGGATCTCGGTGCCGATCAGCTCGGCGGCGCGGATGACCAGTGTGCCCTTGGGAACGCTGACCTCGACATCGTCGATCGTCAGCGTCACGAGCTCGACGGGAGCCTGCGTCTCGGCCCCTCCTGACGTGTGCCGTGCTTCAAGAGTCATGCCGTCACCTCCTGCGGAAACAGCGTGGATGCCGCGGGCGGGAACAGCTCGCTCGACGGGGTCGTCATACCGGCCTCGAACTCATCGCGGAAGTGCTTGATCGCCGAGGTGATGGGGCTCGTCGCGCCGTCAGCCAGCGCACAGAACGAGCGTCCAAGGATGTTGTCGCACAGATCGACGAGCAGCTCGATGTCGCCGGTCTTGCCGTTGCCCTCATCGAGGCGCTGCAGGGTCTGGACGAGCCACCACGTGCCCTCACGGCACGGCGTGCACTTGCCGCATGACTCGTGCTTGTAGAACTCGGTCCAGCGCAGGACGCAGCGCACCACCGAGGTGGTCTGGTCGAAGATCTGCAGGGCCTTGGTGCCGAGCATCGAGCCGGCCGCTCCCACGCCTTCGTAGTCGAGCGGGACATCGAGGTGCTCTGAGGTCAGGATCGGCGTTGACGAGCCCCCCGGCGTCCAGAACTTGAGCTCGCTGCCCTCGCGCATGCCACCGCCGAGCTCGAGCAGCTGCCGCAGCGTGATGCCGAGCGGAGCCTCGTACTGGCCGGGACGCTTGACATGTCCCGATAGCGAGTAGAGCGTGTAGCCCTTCGACTTCTCGGTCCCCATCGAGCCGAACCACTCGACGCCGTTCTTCACGATGGAGGGGACGGATGCTATCGACTCGACGTTGTTGACGACGGTCGGCGAGGCGTACAAGCCTTCGACCGCCGGGAACGGAGGCCTCAGACGTGGTTGGCCGCGGCGACCTTCGAGCGAGTCGAGCAGCGCCGTCTCCTCACCGCAGATGTAGGCGCCGGCTCCGGCATGGACGATCAGATCGAGGTCGACGCCCGAGCCGTGGATGTTGGTGCCCAGATGGCCCGCTTCATAGGCCTCACGCACCGCTGCGCGCAGGCGCCTCACGACATGCAGCGCTTCGCCGCGGACGTAGATGAAGGCGGTCTTCGCGCGGATTGCATGCGACGCGATGATGACGCCCTCGACCAGCGTGTGCGGTGTGGCCATCATGAGCGGGATGTCCTTGCACGTGCCCGGCTCGGACTCATCGGCGTTGACCACGAGGTACTTCGGCTTCCGTCCTGCTTCAGACTCAGCATCTTGAGGGATGAAGCTCCACTTCATGCCAGTGGGGAAGCCCGCTCCGCCACGTCCACGGAGGCCGGAGTCCTTGACCAGCGCGATGAGGTCGTCGGGCGCCATGGCGAGCGCGGTCTTGAGTGCTTCGTAGCCACCGGTCTGCTCATAGGCCGCGAGGGTCCAGGCACGATCGTTGCCCCAGTCGGCGCTGAGCACCGGGGTGAGCAGGTCAGTCATCTTTGCGCTCCTTCGCCACATCCGCGGAAGATTCTTCGATCGCAGTCTCGGACGCGGCGCGCGACGTATCGGCCTGCTCCGCGGCACCTTCCTTGGTGTCCGCGGTGCCATTCGAACCGGAGGAATCCTTCTTCGCCTCCTGAATGGTCGGTGCCGCCCAGCTGTTCTCGGCGGCGATCTCGAGCCCGGCCAGCGACGGTCCGGCGGCGGCGGGACCTTCGTCGACGAGCCCGTCCTCGTAGCCGGCCAGCACCCGCTCGGCCTCGCGCCACGAGGTGATCGTCGCGCCGCGGGTGGCCTGAACTTGCTGGCCCGCACGCAGTTTGTCGACGACCTCAACGGCCGACTCGGGCGTCTGCTGGTCGAAGAACTCCCAGTTGACCATCATGACCGGCGCGAAGTCGCAGGCGGCATTGCACTCGATGTGCTCGAGCGTTACGGCGCCGTCTTCGGTGGTCTCGTCGTTGCCGACGTCGAGGTGGCCCTTGAGCCGCTCGAAGATCAGGTCGCCGCCCATCACGGCGCACAGGGTGTTGGTACACACGCCGACATGGTGCTTGCCCATCGGCCGGCGCTTGTACATCGTGTAGAACGTCGCAACGCCCGACACCTCGGCGGCACTGATGCCCAGGATTTCGGCGCAGATCTCGATGCCCTCATTGGTAACGCATCCCTCGGCAGACTGGATGAGGTGCAGCATCGGCAGCAGCGCACTCCGAGCCTGCGGATACCGCGACCCCAACTCACGCAGCTCAGCAAGAGTGACATCAGAAAGCGCCATCAAAAACCCTCCCCCATCGAACGCAACCATGGCCCGAGCGAAGCGAGGGAAGGGGTCCGAGCGAAGCGAGGGCGCGACGAAGTCGCGCAGACGACCGATGGGCCGAGGGAGCGCAGCGACCCCCGGCTCATCGGTCGACACCCCCCATGACCGGCTCAATACTCGCGACGGACACGATTACGTGGGAGATCATCCCACCCTCGCTCATGACCGAGGTGGCCTGCAGATTG
>JBBSSC010000068.1:0-8690 GCA_038242465.1 Propionibacteriales bacterium
GACGGATCGGCGATGAAGCCGCACTTCACGACTTCGGCCATGCCACTGCGCAGCTCGGCGGCCGGCAGACCCGCGAGGACGTCGAGATCGCACAGCACTCCGACCGGCTCGTGGAATGCGCCCACGAGGTTCTTGCCCTGATCGGTGTTGATGCCGGTCTTGCCACCCACCGCAGCGTCGACCATCCCGAGGACCGTAGTGGGGACGTTGACGAAACGCACACCGCGCAACCAGCTGGCAGCGACGAAGCCGGCCAGATCGGTCGTGGCCCCGCCGCCGAGGCCGACGATGACATCGGAACGAGTGAAGCCTGATTCGCCGAGAACCTTCCAGCAGAACGTCAGGACGTCGGCGGTCTTGGCCTGCTCGCTGTCGGGCACCTCGATGAGATGAACCTGGAGATCGTCCGCCAGAAGTGGCTCGCGCAGCTTGCGGGCCTGGTCGGCCATCGTTGGCGCGTGGATGATCGCTACGCGCAGGACGCCATTGCCTGCGCCGATCAGCCCGCGCAGCTCTTCCTGCACCCCGTTGCCAATCACGACGTCATAGGGATGTGCGGTCGGCACCCTCAGTCGAGTCGTCATAGATCCTCCTCGATCAGCTGTATCGCGCGATCGGTGACGCCCCTAGCGCTGAGTGCGTCGGTCACGATCGTGAAGGTGGCGACCTCGTCGTACAGGGGCCGGCGGTGGTCCAGCTGCTTCTTGAGCGTCGATCGGACGTTGCCGAGAAGTAATGGCCGATTGCTATTCATGCCGACTCTCGCGACGGCGGCGGTCAGACCGATGTCGAGGAACAGCACCCGCTGATCGGCCAGGCGCGCCCGAGTGGCATCGCTCAGCACGGCTCCCCCACCCAGCGCGAGGACACCATCGTGCTCGGCCAACGCCACCGCGACGGCGTCCTCCTCAAGCTGACGGAAGTGCGCCTCACCCTCGTTGACAAAGATGTCGGAGACCGGCATGCCTGCGGTGGCCGCGACATCTTGGTCCGTGTCGCGGAACTCGGCTCCCAGACGCGACGACAGCTTGCGAGCCACGGTCGTCTTGCCTGCCCCCGGAGGCCCTACGAGAACGACAATCGGGCTCAACGGTGCCTCAGGTTGGCGAGGTAGCCCTCGACGTTGCGGCGGGTTTCCTCGACCGAGTCGCCGCCGAACTTCTCGATCAGCGTGTCGGCCACGATCAAGGCGACCATCGCCTCGGCGACGATGCCGGCCGCGGGGACCGCGCAGACGTCGGAGCGCTGGTGATGTGCCCGAGCCTCCTCGCCGGTCTCGACGTCGATCGTGCGCAGTGCGCGCGGAACCGTCGCAATGGGCTTCATCGCGGCACGGACTCGCAGCAGCTCGCCCGTCGTCATGCCGCCCTCAGTGCCGCCTGCGCGACCGGAGAGGCGCTTGATGCCGTCGGGGGTCGGGATCATCTCGTCGTGGGCCAGCGAACCGCGCGTGCGAGCCAGCTCGAAGCCGTCACCGATCTCGACGCCCTTGATGGCCTGGATGCCCATCAGCGCCTGGGCCAGACGACCATCGAGGCGTTTGTCCCAGTGGGTGTACGAGCCGAGGCCCGGCGGGAGTCCTTCGACGATGACCTCGACGACTCCGCCGAGGGTGTCGCCCTCCTTGTGAGCGAGGTCGACCTCGGCCACCATCAGCGCGCTGGTGTCGGCGTCGAAGCAGCGGAGCGGATCGGCGTCGAGTGCCTCGACATCGGCATGCGTGGGGATGACGCCGGCGGGCGCGCGAACCGTGCCGAGCTCGACAACGTGCGAGACGATCGTCGCGCCGGTGGTCTGCTGGATGAATTGGGCCGCGATCTCGCCGAGGGCGACACGTGCCGCGGTCTCACGGGCGCTGGCCCGCTCGAGCACGGGGCGGGCCTCGTCGAAGCCGTACTTCTGCATGCCGGCGAGATCGGCGTGACCGGGGCGCGGTCGGGTCAGCGGCGCATTGCGCTTGAGCCCGTCAAGGATCTGGGTGTCGACGGGATCGGCCGACATGACCTGATCCCACTTGGCCCACTCGCTGTTGCCGATGCGCAGCGCGATGGGGCTGCCCATCGTCGTGCCGTGGCGCAGGCCCCCGACGATCTCGAGCTCATCCTGCTCGAAGGCCATGCGCGCACCCCGGCCGTAGCCGAGACGACGGCGGGCAAGGGCCGCCTGAATTTCCTTGCTCGTCACCTGGACGCCCGCGGGCAGTCCTTCCAGGACGGCAACAAGCGCAGGGCCATGGGACTCACCAGCGGTCAACCAACGAAGCATGGGGATGATTCTCCCACGGCCCTAGCCTGCCTAGGACTGTGGTTGGTCGATCAGTGACGTCAGCTGCTCCGCGAGGATGCGTCGCGGCTTCGCCCCGACTATCGAGGCGACCTCGGTGCCGTCGCGAAACAGCGTCAGGGCAGGCAGGGAATGCACCCGGTAGGCCGACGCGGTCACGAAGCTCGCGTCCGAGTTCATCGTGACGACCTTCGCGCGATCACCCCACTCCACGATCAGTGCAACCTGTCGGCACGGTCTGCGCCTCGCTGACCCTCAGCCACACGCTTGGCCTTGACCCGCGAGTCGAGGTCAAGCCCCCCCAACGTCAGAACGAGTAGATCGCGGGACCCCACGCGGCCCCGAGCACGGCGCCCACGACCATGTAGGGGCCGAAGGCATAGCCGCTCGCATCGACGATCTTGAGCCGCGAGAGCACGGCCCCCAGCACAGCCCCGAGGATGAATCCTGCGTAGATCCCGACGAGCACCTCACTCGTGCCTAGCGCACCCAGCGCGAGTGCCAGAACGCCGGAAAGCCGGACGTCGCCGTAACCGAAGGCCCCGTGGAAGAAGCGTGCGCCGGCCCAGTGGAACAGGCGGAACAGCACAAAGACCACCGCGTTCGCGATCAACGCGCGCACCAAGAGGTCACGATCGTCGAGTGCGAGCGCTGCCAGCGCCACCAGGACCAACGACGCCAGGTACAGCGGCGCGACGATCGCATACGGCAGCAGCTGCGTGTGCCAGTCGATGAAGGCCAGCCACGAGCCGACGCCGGCTACTACGATCCACACGGGCAAGAGCTCCGGCTCATCGATCCGCCACGCGACGAGCCCAGCCATGATGGCGGCAGACGCCGCCAGCCCCGCCCGCAAGAAGCGGAACTCCGACAGCACCGCATACGGCAGCTTGTCGTCGTCGGGCCGCACCGGCTCGGGCAACCGACGCAGGACCTCGGGACCGAGCGCCGCGACAAGAGCTGCGGCGACTGCTGCGATCACGATGGTCACGCTGGCAGACTAGCGACGAGAGAGCGCAGCCAGCGCGGACTTGCGCAACAACTGTGGAGAAACTCCCGATCCCGTCATGAGCTCGACTTGGAGCGCAGCTTGGTGGGCCAGCAGATCGATGCCCGACACGACGGGCCGACCGGCAGACTCGGCTGCCCGGGCCAAGCTCGTCGGCCACGGATCGTAGACGACGTCGAAGACCGCGTGGGCTGACTCGACGAGCTCATGCGCGCGGGAGTCAATCGCATGAGGTGGCACGGTCGACACGAGCAGGTCAACCTGCTCGATCAGAGGATCGTCGAGGAGCCGGATCGAGACGCCGATGCCCCGGCCGCGAGCCACGGCATCCGCTTCGGCAGCGCGCGACGGATCGCGCACGACGAACTCGATCTGTTCAACACCGACTCGCACCAGCGTCAGCGCGATCGACGCGGCCGTCGCGCCACCGCCGAGGATGCGCGCCGTGACCGGTGAGCCGACACCTGCCTCTTCCAGGGCGGCCACGCCGCCCGGCACGTCGGTGTTGTGGGCCGAGAGCATCCCGTCGTCGACGATCAGGGTGTTGGCGACGCCGAGCATCTCGACATCGCCGCTGCGCTGATGGCTCACCGCTGCGGCCTCGCGCTTCAGCGGGGCCGTGACCGAGAGGCCGCGCACATCGTCGCCGAGTGCCCCCACGAATGCCGCGAGATCACCTTCGGCGACCTCGACGGCCTCATAGGTCCAGTCGAGCCCCAGCTCGACATAGGCCGCACGGTGCATTGCGGGCGACAGCGAGTGGGAGATCGGCGAACCGAGCACGGCACACAGCATCAAAAGCTCCTCAGTACTCGACGGTTCAGCACTGGGTGTCGGCGCCGAAGGCGGCCTTGCAGGCCCTGACATGCTCGGCGTACGTGTTGCTGAATGTCGTCTCGCCGGTCTTGAGATCCGTGGCCAGGAAGTACAGCCAGGTACCCTCGGCGGGGTTGAGCGCCGCCTCGATGGTCTTCTCCCCCGGCGATCCGATGGGACCGGGAGGCAGGCCTTGATTCTGGTACGTGTTGTACAGCGATGGATTGGCCCGCTCCTCGGGAGTCGTCCACACATCGCCTTCGCGGCCGCTGACGTACGAGACCGTCGAGTCGAGCTGCAGCGGCATACCGTCGGCGACGCGGTTGTAGAGGACGCGCGCGATCTTGGGATAGTCCTCGTCGAGCTTGCCCTCGAACTCCAGGATGCTTGCAACCGTCAAGACCTGCTCGCCGGTGAGTCCCAGCGCCCGGGCCCGCGTCCCGATGTCGAGGGACTTCGCGACGGCGAGCGTCTTGGCCACCATCTGCTTCAACAGCTCCGTGGCAGTCGTGCCCGGTGCGACCTCGTACGTCGCGGGGTACAGGTAGCCCTCGGGGTTGAGCTTGGCGACGTCCGGCAGGCCTAACGTTTCTGGCTTGTCGAGCGCCGCAGTGAGGTCGGCCTCCGTGATGTCGGTGCTCTTGGCGATCGCAGCGACGATCTGGCCGACCCGAGATCCCTCTGGGATCGTGACCTTGCCCTCGGCGCGATTGCCCCGGTCGGTCAGCTCACGCATCGCCCACTCAGCTGACATCTCCTTGCGGAGATTGAAGGAGCCGGCCTGGATCGACTGGAAGCGCGCATCTTTGAGGGCCAGCTGGTAGAACGCATCGGCGCTCTTGACGACGCCGGCCTTGAACAGGATGTTGGCGATCTGCTGGCCGCCCGCGCCGGACGGGATCGTCACGACGACGCCGCTCGTGCCCTGACCCGCGTAGTCGTCAGCGCTCGAGAAGAAGCGGTCCTTGACCTTGCCCCCGACCACGACGAGGGCGATGATGACCGCCACCACGATGATCAACGCGACGATGCGGCGGCCCCATGGCTTGCGCGGCGGCGTCTCTGCCCGCCGCCTTCCAGGGCCGGAGGGGCCCGAGGGGCCGTCTCCCGAGGGACCATCCGTCATCAGTTCCAGTCCACTGTCACTCATACGTGTCTTTCCCTCACATGCTTTCGCCGGGTGCCGAACCACGGGTTCGCTCAGAATCCAGTGCCGTCTGCAGGATTACCGTAGCGGCTGCTTGGTCGATGATGCTGCGCTTGCCCTTGCCTTTACGTCCGCTCGCGCGCAGGTGCGAGTCGGCAGTGATGGTCGACATGCGCTCGTCGAACAGCCGGATGGGTACCGGATCGATCGCCGCGGACAGCTCGGTGCAGAAGGCACGCACCTTGATCGCCGCAGGCCCCTCGCGCCCAGACAGACCCATCGGAAGACCGACGACGCACTCGAGCACCTCGTACTCGAGTGCGAGGTCGGCAAGCCGCTTGATTGCTGTGGCGCCAGCCGCCACAGTCTCGACCGGCGTCGCGAGGATGCCGTCGGGATCGCTGACCGCGACGCCGATGCGGACATCTCCGACATCGATGCCCAATCGCCTGCCGCGTCTGGTCACGCGCGATCCGTCATGAGGTCAGAGCCGCCTCTACCGCCGCCAGCGCCGCAGGGATCGCCGACACATCTGTGCCGCCGCCCTGTGCGACATCGGCCTTGCCGCCTCCACGGCCGCCGATCTTGTCACCCACGACCCTGATCAGATCGCTCGCACTGAGACCCCGTGCCTGCGCAGCCTCGTTGAGGGCGACGATCGCGGCAGGCTTGTCGTCCGCATCACCGATCACGACGACGACGGCGGGACGGTTGGCGAGCCGCTTGCGGATGTCGAGCGCGATCGTGCGCACATCTCCCCCGCCGGCGCCTGCCGCGTGATGACCCACATAGGCGATGCCGTCGATGTCCTTGGCGCTGTTGGCGACGTCACCGGCGGCACCCATGAGCTGGGCGGCCTTGATCTTCTCGGCAGCCTTCTCGGCAGCCTTGAGCCGCTCCATGAGGTCCTGGACGCGTCCGGGGACCTCCTCGGGCTGTGTCTTGAGGATGTCGGTCAGCTGGCGGACGACATCGCGTTCCTTCGCGAGGTACTGAAAGCCCTCGATGCCGACGAGCGCTTCGACGCGACGGTTGCCCGAGCCGACCGAGCCGTCTGACGTGATGACGACGGTGCCGATCTGCGATGACCGGTCGACGTGCGTGCCGCCGCACAGCTCGCGCGACCAGGGGCCGCCGATCTCGACGACGCGGACATCCTCGCCGTACGTCTCACCGAACAGCGCGAGGGCGCCGAACTCGCGGGCCTCGGGCAGCGACATGGTCTGCGCCGTGACGGGCAGATCGGCGCGCAGTGCGCGGTTGGACGCCTCTTCGACACTGTGCAGCTGCTCGGGCGAGAGCCCGCCGTTCCAGCCGTAGTCGAGACGCAGGTAGCCGGGACGGTTGTACGAGCCGGCCTGCAGCGCTGTGGGGCCTAGCACCTCGCGAAGCGCCGCGTGGACGACATGCGTGCCCGAGTGGGCCTGACGTGCGCCGAGCCGCCACTCTGGATCGACGGCGGCCTCGAGCGGCTGGTCGAGCGTCAGCTCTCCCTCGAGGACGCGGATCTGGTGGACGACGAGACCACGCACGGGGCGCTGGACGTCGAGCACCTCGGCGCGGCCGCCGTCCCAGACGAGTTGGCCGGCGTCCGCATTCTGTCCACCCGACTCGGCGTAGAACGGCGTGCGGTCGAGCACGACCTCGCCGATCGTGCCTGCGCCGATGGCGGGAACCGTCGAGCCGCCCGCGATGAGGGCGAGCACACGTGACTCGGTGTTGAGGGTCGAGTATGCGAGCCAGTCGGTCGGGCCGTTGGCGTCGAGAGCCGCGCGGTAGACCGTCGTGTCGGCGTGGTGGCCCTTCTTTGACTTCGCATCGGCCTTAGCCCGCGAGCGCTGCTCGGCCATGAGGGCGCGGAAGCCCTCCTCGTCGACGCTGAGCCCCTGCTCGGAGGCCATCTCCAATGTGATGTCGATGGGGAATCCGTAGGTGTCGTGCAGCGTGAACGCGGCATCGCCGGACAGGCCCTTGCCGCCGCTTTCCTTGACCGCGAGCGCGGCGCTCTCGAAGATCTGCGTGCCCTTGCCCAGCGTCTGCCGGAAGGCATCCTCCTCGGCATATGCGATCTGCTCGATGCGCGGGAGGTCAGCCTCGAGCTCGGGGTACGAGGTCTTCATGCGCTCGAGGCTCACGGGCAGCAGCAGCGGCAGAGCCGGATCCTCGAAGCCGAGCAGGCGCATCGAGCGCACCGCGCGACGCAGCAGACGACGCAGGACGTAGCCGCGTGCCTCGTTGCCGGGGGTCACGCCGTCGCCCATCAGCATCAGGCCGCTGCGCACATGATCGGCGATGACCCGGAAGCGCACATCGTCGGTGTGGTCCTTGCCGTATGTCCGACCCGAGATCTCCGATGCCTTCTCGATGACCGGGAAGACCTCGTCGATCTCGTAGAGGTTGCCCTTGCCCTGCAGCAGGTAGGCGACCCGCTCGAGGCCCATGCCGGTGTCGATGTTCTTGTTGGGCAGACCGCCGAGGACGTCGAACTTGTCCTTGGCCTGGACGTTGGTGATCTCCTCCTGCATGAACACGAGGTTCCAGATCTCCAGGAAGCGATCCTCATCGACGATGGGTCCGCCGTCGGGGCCGAACTCGGGTCCGCGGTCGACGTAGATCTCGCTGCACGGACCACCCGGACCGGGCACGCCCATGTGCCAGTAGTTGTCGAGCAGGCCGCGGTCCTGGATGCGCTCGTCGGGCAGACCTGCGACGCGCTTCCAGATCTCACGCGACTCCTGGTCGGTATGGAGCACCGTGACCCAGATCGTCTCGGGGTCGATGCCGAGGCCGCCCTCGTCGCGCGAGCCCGTGATGAGGGTCCACGCGTGGGTGATGGCGCCTTCTTTGAAATAGTCGCCGAACGAGAAGTTGCCGTTCATCTGGAAGAACGTGCCATGGCGCGTGGTCTTGCCGACCTCTTCGATGTCGAGCGTGCGGACGCACTTCTGCACGCTCGTGGCGGTGTTCCACGGCGGCGTCTCCTGGCCGAGGAAGTACGGCTTGAACGGCACCATTCCGGCGTTGACGAACAGCAGGTTGGGATCGTCAAACAGCAGCGGCGCGGAAGGCACGACCGTGTGGCCGGCCTTCTCGAAGTGGTCGAGGAAGCGTCGGCGGATCTCCGCGGTGAGCATCAGGTTGCCTTCTTGTCGGATTGAGTCATGTCGGACGGGGCCTCATCGAGGCTGAGGGCGGAGGTGTGAGGGTCTGCCGAGAGTCGACGGACGATATCGTGCTCGCGCACTTGCATGCCATCGCGCACCTCGCCGCTGAACGCGCGCCAGCCGAGGCCCAGGGCGGATGCCTGATCGACGAGGCCGGGAGCAGAGAGCCGATAGGCCACCTGGCGGGCCTTGGCCGCGGAGTACACCCCGGCGGCCGAGCCCGCGACGAACCAGACGATGCGCGATTTCATGATCCGAGCCATTCTTCGGA
>JBBSSC010000069.1:0-8676 GCA_038242465.1 Propionibacteriales bacterium
AGGGCATGATCGTCGGCGAGAACTCCCGCGCCGACGACATGGACATCAACATCGTCCGCGAGAAGAAGCAGACCAACGTCCGCTCCAACGCCGATGAGTTCGAGAAGCTCGTGCCGCCGCGCAAGCTGTCACTCGAGCAGTGCCTGGAGTTCTGCCGCGAGGACGAGTGCGTCGAGGTCACCCCGGCCAACGTCCGCATCCGCAAGATCATCCTGGACGCCACCGAGCGCAACCGCGCCAACCGCGGCAAGAAGTAGCCAGGGGCGGTGCGTTAGCGTCCACCGCGCTCGCGCTCTTGGACGACCAGTGCACCGCCCACTGAGGCGATAGGTGCGAACAGAGAGGCCCACCGGTCCACAAAGACCGGTGGGCCTTCGTCGTATCCGCGTGCGACGAGCATCGTGTGGACGCGACGAATCAACGTGCGCGACGCCTTCAGCATCTCGTTGGCGATCTGCAAGTACGCGACTGACTCGTCGCGAAATCCCGCGTATCGCGTGATGTCCTTGCGGAACTGCTCAGTCGTCTCAGCATGCTGGCGGCCCTCGTACTCGAGCACGAGCAGCCACATGCGGAACAGCAGATCGACGCACCCCAACCATCGCCCCGCGACGACCAGATCGACGTTCGACTCAGGCACCGGCAGCCCGGAGAAGACAATGAGCGCCCTGGTCTCAGACTCCTTGAGCGATCGGGACGCGGCGTCGAGATGCGGGATGACGCGGCGCACCTGGCTCGCGCCGGGACGCCACTCATCCCTGCGCGCCAGCTCGGTCAGCTCCAGGCGCGACATGTACTCGCGATGAAGCAGCCAGTCGCCCACTTTGATGGCATCGATCATCCGCGCGGTCGCGCAGTACTGGAAGAATGCGGCCGCAGGCATCACGCCAACGTCGTCGAGCGGCGGAAACACCTCGGTCCGGTGCACGAAGATGTCGTCCAGCGCGATGTGCAGGTCACCGGAGAATAGCCGGCGGAACCTGCGACCCCTGAGCACCTTCCCGCTGACCCCGAGCAATCGGGCCTCGGCCACTGTGAACGGGCGTGAGCGCAGAGATTCGGGGATCGAGATCGATGGAGGCATGCCACCACCGTCGAACGAGAACCGCGTCCGCCGCGACCGGCATTTCATCACCTGTGGACGCCAGCGCACCGCCCCAGGTGGCGGGTGGACGCCAGCGCACCGCTCTTACAGGACGCCGCGGGGGCGGAACTGGATGCTGATGCGGGGGCCGACGGGGCGGGCGGTTTTGAGGATCGCGTGGTCCCACGTGCGCTGGCACGAGCCGCCCATTACAACAAGGTCGCCGTGGCCGAGGGCGAAGCCGATCTGCTCGCCACCGCCTCGGGGCCGCAGCGACAGCCGGCGAGCGGCGCCGAGGGAGACGATCGCGACCATGGTGTTGTCGGTGCGGCCGCGGCCGATGCGGTCGCCGTGCCACGCGACGCTATCGCGGCCATCTCGGTAGAGACACAAGCCTGCCGTCGTGAAGCGCTCGCCAAGCTCGGCCTCATAGTGATCGCAGAGCCGATCGCGCGCCGTGACCAGGAGCGGATCGGGCAGGACATCGCCCGCGCCGTAGTTGCACAGCAGTCGAGGCACATCGACGACGCGCTCGTACATCTCACGCCGCTCGGCCCGCCACGGCACCTCGGACTCAAGCCGCAGGAAAACATCGTCGGAGCCAGTGACCCATCCCGGCACGACATCGACCCAGGCACCATGACTCAGCACGGTGCGCTGCGGGACGAGCGGCGAGATACCCGGAGCAAGGCCCGCATCGAGCAGCGATCCTTGGTAATAGTCCGGCATAACACGATAGTACGCCGCATCGAACACCTGTTCTACTCGTCGCCTACTAGGCTCTGACCATGGACTCCGCCTGGGATCGACTGCTTGACCTGATCGACCACCTCGCCGCCGACTCGCAGCGGCCCATCGAGGCCGGCGTCGAACAGGCCTTCGCGGCTCTGGCAGAACAGGCCGTCGCCGAACGCGATATCGACAGCGAGCTGCACGTTCCCGATGTCGCACGCTGGCTGACGAGGCTCGTCGCCGCCCATCGGACGCTCCGCGAGACGCACCCCGAGGTTGACTCGGACACCGAGCTCGCGAACCTCCGCCGCATCACGACGCGTTGGCTGCACCCCTCTCGACCTCGCTAACCTCATACTTTCGGCGGCAGCCGCTCGACGTGCGGCCGATGCCCCCAGGTGCCACTTCGGGCGATGATCGAGTCATGGGCTGGACAATCCGCCTCAGCGGCACCGACTACGACGTGGTCGATGGCACCGCGAAGCGCGAATCCATCCTCCTCGCCGGCGGCCTCGAGGTCGATCGCCAGACCGCGGAGTACTGGGAGTCGTCGACCCTGACCCACGGCGACGTGACTATCCAGGTCCGTTGGGGACCACGCAACACCGTCACTGCGTGCGAGCTGAAGGACGGCGACGACAGCGTCCCGCTTGCGCCGCCAGCCGGCTCCAAGGCCGCGCGACGTGAGGCGCTCGCCCGCGATCACCCCGTGCAGTTCGTGCTTCGCCGAGTCGGGGCGGCGGGCACGGAGATCGTGTTCGGCGTCCTGGGCGTGAGCGCGATCCTTGCGGCATTCTTCGGCTTGCTTCTGCCACGCCTCGACCTACCCTCGGTCGACCTACCCTCGGTCAACCTTCCCTCGATCAACCATCCCGACTGGCTTCGCTACCTCGACCCCGGCTACTGGCTGAGTCGCCTCGGCCTGTCGCGGCCAAATGTCTCGGTGCCCGGCTGGATCGAAACGGTGCTCGAGTGCAAGCAATTCTGGCTCCCGCTCGTCATCGCGGTCGTCATCGCCCTGGGCGAGATTGGCCGCCGCCGCATGCGCGATGCCGAACGCGAGGCTCAGCGCGATGACGAACAGCCAGGCCCGGACGACAGTTCGCCCGAGCGCTGACCGAGCCGACCCTCAGGCCTTGTCGCCGTCGCTGACATCGCCGTCGCCAGCGACGCCGTCCGCATCAACTGCCTCGGAAGCCTCGACCACGAGGACGAAGTCGCCGTCGTGCTCCTGGACACCCGTCACGACGGCGTCGGCGACCATCTCCTCGCCGAGCCGTCCACGAATGACGAGCGGATCGGTCTGCAGGTCCTTCCACAGCGACACGCACAATCCCGTCATGATGACGACAAACGGCACCGCCGCGACGATCGTGATCTGCTGCAGCCCTGTCAGCGCCTCGTCGAGCGCATCCTGACTACCGATCACGAGCATGATCGCGGCGACGGCGCCCATCACCGAGCCCCAGAAGATGACTGTGCGGCGCGAAGGCTCGATCGAGCCTCTCTCGCTCAGCGTGCCCATCACGATCGAGGCGGCATCGGCACCCGAGACGAAGAAGATGCCGACGAGAAGCATCACCAGGACCGTCGTGATGCCTGTCAGCGGCAGCTCGCCGAGCACCTGGAACAGTGCCGAGTCGGTGTTGACCGAGCCGGCCGCATCGACCAGCTTGCCGGTCGTGCGCTGGATGTCGATCGCGGTGCCGCCGAAGATCGAGAACCAGACGAGGCTTACGAGCGACGGGACGATCAGGACACCGGTCACGAACTGGCGAATCGTCCGGCCGCGGCTAATGCGCGCGATGAACATGCCCACGAACGGCGTCCAGGAGACCCACCAGGCCCAATAGAAGATCGTCCAGCCCGCGAGCCAGTCCTCCATGCCAGCATCACCACTGGCCGCGGTGCGCGAGGCCATCGCGCCCATCTGCGTCGCGTAGTCGCCCAACGTCGTCGGGAGCAGGTTGAGGATCAGCAGCGTCGGGCCAGCGATGAAGACGAACACGGCCAGGACCAGCGCCAGGACCATGTTGATGTTCGCGAGCCACTGGATGCCCTTGGCGATGCCCGAGACCGCCGAGGCGATGAAGGCGATCGTCAGCACCACGATGACGACGACCAGGACGCCCTTGCCGACGCTGTCGACCCAGCCGTTGAATTCGATGCCGCTGCCGATCTGCAGCGCACCTAGGCCGAGCGAAGCCGCCGAACCGAAGAGGGTTGCGAAGATCGCGAGGATGTCGATAACCCGCCCAACGGGCCCATCGGCCTGAGCTCCAATCAGCGGGCGGAACGCCGACGAGATCAGCTGGGTGCGTCCCTTGCGGAAGGTCCCGTAGGCGATGGCAATGCCCACGACGGCGTAGATCGCCCACGGGTGCAGCGCCCAGTGGAACATCGTGGTGGCCATGGCCGTCTGAAAGGCCTCGTCGGACTGCGCCTCGGACGTACCGGGCGGCGGGGTCACGAAGTGCGACAGCGGCTCGGCGACACCCCAGAACATCAGTCCGATGCCCATGCCCGCGCTGAACATCATCGCGATCCAGGAGACCGTATTGAACTCGGGCTTCTCACCGTCCTCGCCCAGCGGGATTCGTCCGTACTTGCTGGCCGCGAGCCAGATCACGAAGATCACGAAAAATGTCGATGACAGGACGAAGAACCATCCCGTGTTCGTGATGACCCAGCTCTGGGCGCTGGCCGAGGCCGAGCCGAGGCTCTTGGTGCTGACGATGCCCCACCCGATGAACGCAATCGCGATCGCCGCGGTCACGTAGAACACGACGGGATCGACCCGTTCGCGCCACGTCTTCTGTTCGGTCACTGCTGTTCCCCCATTGGTCGGTGCTTCAAAAGCAACCTTCCGACCGTACGCGACGGGACGCACGATAGCGATTCCCGTTTAAGATCAGACGGGAATCACGCGGGGAATCAGTGGGGAATCGAGCCCCGCACCTGCGCCAGATAGACCAGCGCTGCCACGGTGCCGAGCAGGTTCAGGATGCCCAGCGGGTACCAGAACACCAGATGGGCCACGACCGACAGAACTAGCAGGATCAACCAGGTCTGCTTGGGTAGCGTGTCGAGTTGGTCGAACTGTGCCGGACGACGCGAGACGCAGTCGACAAGAGCGAACCCCTTGACCACGAAAAGCAGAATCGTCAAGATCGTCAGCAGGCCACCCTGGACTTCAAACATGGTGGAAGGTTACCGGCAGCACGCAGGAGGCGGGCCCCCAACCGGGGACCCGCCTCCTGCGTGGTGCTGAGTGTCAGGACTCCTGGGCAGGAGCCTTGGTGGCCGGAGCCGTCGTCTTGGCGGGAGCCGGAGTGGCCGACGTGGTGGCAGCCGGAGCCGACACAGCCGTCTTCGCCGCAGCCCGAGCCGTCTTGGCAGGAGCCGTCTTCTTGGCCGCGGGCGCCTTCTTGGCCACCGGGGCCTTCTTCGCGGGAGCCTTCTTGGCTGCAGGTGCCTTCTTCGCCACCGGAGCCTTCTTAGCCGGCTCGGGGGTCTTCTTGACGGTCGTGTCGACCGTCTCGGCAGCCTTGCGGACCGTCGTCGGAGCCTTCGAGGTCACCTTGGTGACCTGCGCCTTGGCGACCGAGACGTATTCGAAGGCGAGCTTCTGGGCGTCGGCCGCGAGGCTGTCACCCTTCTTCGCGAGATCCGCGTAGGTGTTGGTCGCGGTGCCGAGAGCAACCTGCGCCAGGCCCTGGGCCTGCTTCTGCAGATCGGCGATGTCGATGCTCTTGAACGTCTCGGGCAAGTCCTTGACGTCGCGGACCAGCGATTTCACCTGAGTCGTGATGGTGTCGGTAAGGGTCATTTTTCCTCCTGATTGGCTTCGGTCACAGTCACGGCCAGCTCGGTGTCCGGAAGTTCGTCGGTGCCGACGAAGGACCGGTAGACATCGAGCAGCGCGGTCTTCTGACGCTCCGTGAGTCGCGGGTCGAGGGCTATGGCGTCCTCGACCATGCGTGCTCCGCTCTCGGCGGCATCGAGGATGCCGGCGCGTACGTAGAGCGACTCGGCGGAGATCCTGAGCGCCTTGGCGATCTGCTGCAGGACTTCTGCCGAAGGGCGACGCAGGCCACGCTCGATCTGGCTGAGGTCGGGATTGGAGACATCCGCGAGCTCAGCCAGCTGTCGAAGCGACATCTGCGCCTGACCACGCTGTTCACGCAAGTAGTCGCCGAGTCCACCGACGGTCTTGTGCATGCTCAGCTTGGCCATACCTCCATCATGCTTGCAAAAGTTAGCAGATGCAAGCAGATCAGTTTGCGATCTTCGCCACAGCCGTATCTCCGCAGGTCAAAAGGCTGTTCGAACCTCCCCAACGGGCTGGCCACCACCCAGCACCTGGGGCCGCTCGCGCAAGATCGCGGAGTCCACACCCCCGAGCTCGAGCACTCGACCCATGACCGCATATAGCGGACGTTCGCTGCCATCCTCGATCTTGAGGGCATATGCGGATCCGTCGGGAAGGCCCACGACGTAGACGCTCTCGGCCCCCGACTTCGCGAGCAGCCCCGGCACGGAGCGCATCAGCTCACGCTCGGCGCGGGCCGTGCCGCTGACGTACTCCGGATGTGCGGTCATCGCGCCCACCAGCCGCGCCTCGTGCGTGCCCTTGGGCGCTCCCATGAGGCGTCCGATTGCCCGCGCGAGCTGCTGCAGCGGTGTGGCAAGCAGCGGGGCACCACAACCGTCCGTGCCGAAGACAACTGGAGGGCCGTCCGTCAGCTCGGTGAACGTCTCGGTGATGACCTTCTGAAGAGGATGCGCGGGGTCGAGGTAGTCCTCGGTGCTCCAGTCGTTGACGACGCACGTCAGCAGCATCGCGGCGTGCTTGCCCGAGCAGTCCATGAAGATCGGCGCCCGCGAGCCTCCCGCCCGGAGCAGATCGGCATGCACGTGCGGATCGAGCGGATACGACGCCGGAGTCTGCAGCGCCGACTCGTCGAGGCCGGCCTGGGTAAGGATCTCGCGCACCGCCGCGAGGTGCAGCTCCTCACCCGAGTGGCTCGCCGAGGCGATGGCCAACAACCGTCCCTCCAAGGGGAGTCCCGCCCGCAGCATCCCCAACGCCTGGATCGGCTTGTTGGCCGAGCGCGGAAAGATCACGGTGCCCGGATCGCCCAGCGACCAACGCACCTCGCCAGCAGGATCGACCCCTACCGCTACCCCACGATGACGGCTCTCCACGAGCCCCGAACGGACGACTTCAGCCAGTACTTCCACGGTCACGAGCCTAGGCCGCGGCAACACTCCCGGCGACTCTTCTTTCGTTTCAGCGAATTCTTCGCTTAGGGTGGAACGGCACAGACCGTCTCGGTCGACCACTTATCCCGCTAGCACGAGGCATCCGACGGCCATGTCGTCCCGTTTCGCTGGGCCGCGCGATCACGTCCGACGACGCACATTCGCAGATCTTTAAGGTTTCCCATGCGCAGATCCTTCGTGGCCGCCATTCTCGGCGTCCTGGTCATGACCGGACTTCAGTTCCAGCCCGCTAGCGCGGCTTCCAAGCCCAGCAAGGTGGGGCTCGTCTCCTTCGTCAAGGCGAACTACTCCCGAGGCGATAACAAGACGACGCTGTCGATCGACTGGCCGGATGCCAAGCGCGCCAAGAAGTACGAGATCTTCGTGTCAAAGAAGTACTCCATGAGCAAGGCCAAGAAGTACACGTCCAAGTCCAGCAAGTACACGCTGAGGAAGCTCTCACGCGGCTATGACTACTTCGTGCAGGTGCGTGGCGTCAACGGCAAGCGCCACGGCAGCAAGTCGACCCGCGTCGGCCACGCCACGTTGGTGCGGCCCGGACCGACGTCTAACTCGCTGCGCATGCGGATCATGTCGTACAACGTCTGCAGCGATGTCTGCGACACGAGCGGCACAACCCGTTATAACTGGGCCACCGACCGTCAGATCGGCGCATTCGAACGCATTGCGGCCGTCAACCCCGACATCCTGGCAACCCAGGAAGCCGGAAACCTCGACACGCCCCCGGGCTACACCGAGGCCATCAATGTGAGCGCCAAGAAGCTGTTCTTCAGGACCTCGCGCTTCGACGTCGCCGCGCCGACGACCCCCGAGCCCATCGAGCCCATCCGTGACAAGAATGGCTGCCGAGCCACCTATGAGTGGGGTCAGCCCACCGGTCACATCTTCCTCGGACGCCACTCGAAGGGCTGCCGGTACGGAGTGTGGGCCGAGCTCGTCGAGAAGGGCACCGGCAAGAGCTTCTTCATGGTCAATGTCCACACCGTCAGCGGTGAGACCCAGGAAGCCACCGAGAGTCGCCGCCAGGAGATGGAGACTCTGGTCGCGAACGTCAAGCTGGCCAACACCAAGCGCCTGCCCGTCATCTACGCGGGAGACTTCAACTCCCACAAGAACTCGCGCAGCGATGTCGTCAAGACCATCATGAACCGCGGAAAGCTCTACGACTCGTATGATCTGGCGCGCAGCCTGACGAATCAGCACCTCAACAGCTACAACGACTTCAAGGTCTCGCCGCGCATCGGCTACCAGTGGGGCAATCACATCGACAAGGTCTGGATCGATCCGTGGCAGGGTCGCGTCGATGCCTGGTACAACGCCGCACTGCTCGATGCGAGGGGCTATATGGTCAAGCCCATCCCGTCCGACCACAGCCCTGTGGTCGTCGACTTGAGAATCGGCTGAGTTATCGGATCGATGATCGGCGCGGTGCAGTGGTGCGACCTACGCTTGGAGCACCCTGCCCGCTCGATCTCGGAGTCTCGCCGTCGCCACCCGTAGAAAGATCGCTCCGCCGCGCCGACGCGCCGACCCACCCCAGCGACGCAATACCCCCGCGCGCCTGGCCGGTCGCC
>JBBSSC010000070.1:0-8631 GCA_038242465.1 Propionibacteriales bacterium
AGGCGGCCGTCGTGCCACGCCTGCCACACCGTGGGCATGGTCGAACGCAGGCGGCGGGCTCGGGCGACGTGGCGTTCGACGGTCGGGACGGGCAATCGCAGCGTAAGGGACAGCTCGTGTATTGCGGCGTCGACCCGGCGCCTGCCTTGGGCCTGACTGTGTTGTTCACTGACCGTTGTTCACCGACCGCCCGGGCGCGGTCGACGTAGTCGAGCAGATCGGTGGCTTCGGCGGCTTCGATGGAGGCCAGCGCTTCGCGACGCACGACGATCTGATCGATCGTCTGCCGGTCGTCCAGCATGGCCGTGTCCATCAGCGAACCTCCTCGTATTGCAGCGTTTCCACCACACTATGAGTCGGGTCCGACATCCAATCTCGGCGCGACAACGTTCTCCACAGCTCACCTCGCCACACAGAAGCACCTGCCACCTACTGAGGCGTCGACACGCTTCTGCGGTGCCAGATCCAGTCAGTCGGCAAGGCGATGCCGTCTAGGCCGATGCCTTGGTAGATCAGCCGGTAGGCGTCGGGGCTGTCGACACGCTGACGCTCGAACATCCTATGCAGATTGGCCCACAGGGGAGTGCTCGCGGGGGAGCCGAGGTATTCGCCGGTCTTGGTTCCCGGCAGTGCCTGAGTCTGCATGCCCAAGCTGGTCAGCAGCTGACGTGCGTGCGAATCCATGTTCATCACGATGAACTCGATGTCGTTGGCGAACGCAGCCGTGACGATGCCGTGATAAAGCGCAGCAGCACACAGCCCCCCGCGTCCCGCACCCTTGCGCACCGCGATGGTCGCGACGTCCCACGTGCGGGAAGGGTTGACGCCGGCCGCGCGTGCCGAGCGCAGGCCGTCGACCTGCCACGGCGGACGGCTGACGTCATTGAGGGTCTTCAGACCAGACGGGCCGGGTGCGATGAACCGAGCCGTAGCCACGGCTTCGCCATCGTCCTGCAGCACCGTCATGTAGCCCGTCGAGGACTCGTACGGGCCGTACTCGACGTCGAACTCCTCAGGTGTGTTGCCGTATGCCTCCCAGAAGACCTCCGACTCGCACCTCAGCGCGGCAGCCAACTCCTCCTCGACCGGATCGAATACGAACCGCAGGGGGGCGGCAGACATTGGCTACACCTAACTCTCTTGGTTTCAAGATCTCTTTAGTTTCTAGGATTCAGTGTTTCTATGATTCAGCCTTCAAGAACCTGCGCTGCCCGGTGCCAAGGGCACCGGTACACGGGAGTGGCCGAATTCGTTCCAGTTGCGCACCCAGTCGTTGATCTGCGACGAGGGCCTGGGGTGAGCGAGGGGATAGCCCTGCAAGGTGTCGATACCCATCGAGACCAAGGCGGCGAGGTCATCGGCGTTCTCCACGCCCTCAGCGACGATGCGCATGCCGAGAGCATGCGCGAGCTGGATGGTCGAGGCCACGATCATGCGGCTGCGATCATCGGTGGCCACATTGCCGATCAGCGATCGATCGATCTTGAGCTCTTGCACCGGAAGATTGCGCAGATACGTCAGCGATGAGAAGCCCGTGCCGTAGTCGTCGATCGAGACCTGCACGCCATTGCTGCGCAGCTCTAGCAGGACCTCGCGCGTGTGCTGGGGGTCGGCGAGGAAGGAATCCTCGGTGACCTCGAGGACCAGCATGTCCAAGGGGACCGCCCGCTCGGCTACGTAGGAGAAGAGCTGCGGCAGGAACGTGGGTCCCAGGAGCTCGGGGGGCGCACAGTTGATGGCCACGCGGAGATTGATCCCAGCCTGCATGCGGGCATGGAGGTCCTGGATGGCCTGCTTGGCGACGAGATCGGAAAGCTGGACCATCAGGCCCGCACGTCTCGCGGCTGGCAGGAACGAGACCGGACTGATCAATCCTTGGCTGGGATGGCGCCAGCGGACCAGCGCCTCGAGGCCCGATACCTGCATCGTCTCGGCATCGATCTGTGGCTGGTACCAGACCTCGATCTGGCCATCGGCGATTGCCTTGCGAAGCTCTTCTGCGAGTTGCAGGCGCGAACGCGAGAATCCATCCAGCTGGGAGTCGTAGAGCGATACTCCCAGTCCGGAGTTCTTCGCCTGGTACATCGCGACGTCCGCCCGCCGCAGCACCTCTCCGCTGTCCTTGTCCTCTGCCAGTGCGGTCGTGACACCGATGGAGCCGGATGGAGAGATCTCGATACCTTCGACGCTGATGGGCTTGGCCAGCTCCCTGAGCACACCGTGTGCCGTCTCCATCAGCTCGATCTCGTCGGTGGAGTTCACGATGATCGCGAACTCGTCGCCGCCGAGGCGGGCCACCATGACGTTCTGGTCGACGGCTTCGCGCATCCGGACTGCCACCAGCATCAAGACTGTGTCGCCGGCCCGGTGGCCGAGGGAGTCATTGATCTCCTTGAATCCGTCGAGGTCGAGCAGCATCAAGGCCAGCGGTTTACGATCGGCCAGACCTTGCGAGAGATATGTCCGCACAGCTCGCCGGTTGGGCAGCTTCGTGAGGTCATCGGTCTGAGAGAGCGCGAAGGCCTCGTTGGCCCGGTTCGCGTCCCTCAGCGCCAGGGCCAGACGACCGGCGACGGCGATCATGGTGAGCAGCGCCGGCGGAAGGATGTAATAGCTCAACGAATTGTCGGGACGAATCGCCAGCACAGCCAGGGCCACAATTCCGGCGCTGACTAGGATCGCCGTGCCGGCCACCTTGGGGACGGCGCGGATGACGGGCTTCGCCGGTCTGCAGGCGGCCGCCACCAGGAGGGCGAACGATCCACCCCACAGGATGTTGCTGAGATTGCCGAAGTCATAGGTACGCGCCGAGACCTGCAGGGCGATGCCGGAATCAGCGCCGGCCAGCAGCAAGAAGGCCGTTCCCATCATCAACGACTTGCGGCGGTCATTGCGCAACAGCATGAACGACTGGCCCAGCACGACGAGCGCCAGGATGACATCGGCCAGCGGGTAGATCAGGGCGAGCAGGAGGGAGGCGCCCTCCAGATTGGACGCCAGCTGGATCGGGAGGATCAGCAGTAGGGACGCCAGACAGAACGTGCCGCCGCAGATGATGGTGACGTCGAGCCAACCTCGTGCGGGACGCGCATGCCGCCGATCTACGTCTCGCAGCAGGTAGCCCGCCATGCCCAGGTAGGAAAGCAGGAAGAGCCACTCACCGGGGGCCGGGAAGTGCGCCTGCGCGTCCAGACGAGCGGCATTGACGGAGAGCGATCCCATCGACCAAGCCGCTACTGCCGCCAACAGCAGGAGCAGTGTCGTTCGGCGACCGGGCGAGAGCGCCGCCGCGAGCGCGATCCGCAGGAGGAGCAGTGGGAAAAAGAACGACAGGGAGGTGAGCAGAATTTTGGGACTGTTGAGATGGGCGACCGACTGCGCGATCTGGTTAGCGCTCAAGCCGAGAATCAGGAAGGCCCAGGACAGCAGCACAACCACGGTGTAGGCCCGCGCGAGCACGGTGGTGGACTTAGTCTTCGGAGGCATCGGACTCCAGGCTGTCGAGGATGAGGTCGATGTCCTCGGAAGAGGTCAGAGGGTTGACGAAACAGAGCCGGAGCACTGACTCGCCAGCGTAGGTGGTCGGCGTGACCAGCGCCATACCCGACGTTCTGGCCCGAGTCGACCAGGCCTCGTACTGCTGGCGACTCCAGCCGCGTCGTCGGAACAACACGACGGAGAGGTGAGGATCGGTAGCGATCTCGAGATAGGGGCTTGTATCGATCTGCTTCGCCGCGTACTCGGCCACCGCGAGACAGCTCTCGACTGCGTCGACATAGGCATCTGTGCCATTGGCCACGAGCGAGGCCCACACCGGCAGGCCACGCGCTCGGCGGGTCAGATGGACGGCGTAGTCGGCCGGATTGTCGTCATCGCCGTCGTTGACGGCATCGAGGTACTCGGCGCGCTGCTGGTGGGCCGCCCGGGCGACAGCGGGGTCGAGGTAGAGCACCGCGGCACAGTCGAAGGGGGTGAAAAGCCATTTGTGCGGATCGATCGTGATCGAGTTCGCACGCTGGATGCCATCGAACTCGGCTCGTCGAGCGGGGGCCAGGATGGCCGCTCCGCCGTAGGCGGCATCGACGTGCAGCCAGATCTCGCGCGCGGCGCAGAGAGCAGCGATCTCAGCTAGTGCGTCGACAGCGCCGGTGTTGGTCGCCCCAGCGTTGGCGACGACCGCGACGACATCGCCTGGATCGAGGGAGTCTAGGACCGGGGCCAGTTCGGCACCTCGCAAGGGACGATCGGGCGATCCGGCCGAGATGACCGCGCAGCCCATGATGGCCGCGGCGGAGCGAACCGACGAGTGCGTTGACGCACCCGCCACGATGATGCTCGGGACGGTGCCACTGGGAGCTGCCCGGCCGTGGCGAGCAGCCACTAGCGCGCTGAGATTCGCCAGCGACCCGCCGCTCACGAAGACCCCGTGGGCCTGCTCGGGGTAGCCGACGACATCGCACAACCAGCGGATCGCAGCGCGCTCGGCAATGACAACGTCGCCGGCCTCGAGCTCGCTGCCTCCGTAGACAGAGGCTGCGGACAGAGCGGCATCGGCGATGATTGCGGCCGGCGTTGGCGAACCCCCGACGAAGGCAAGGTAGCGGGGGTGATCGGTGGGAAAAGCCGTGGGCAGGAGTACATCGCGCAGCGCAGCCCATGTCGCCTGGATACCGACGCCGGAGGTCGTCACGGCGGGCAGATCGGATGCGCGAGCAGTACGAATCGGGACAGGTGTCTCACGACGGTCGGCGATCCAGTTGACGAGATCGCTGAGGACCTGTCGCTCCTCCAGAGCGAAATCGTGCACGTCGGCCCATCGGTCGTAGGAATAAATAGCGTACGGTCACCGAGATCCGCGGACGCCATCCGTCCTGCAGGTGTTCCCCGATCACCTTCTGACAGGGTATCCCGTTATTCGCCTTCTCGTCTTCAATGACGGTGGCTGAGCGACGTATGAGTCGCGGAGAACGTGGCTGGCTCACCGCTCGCGGGGCAATAGAGAGTGCCCTCGACAGGAATCGAACCTGTGACCTACCGCTTAGGAGGCGGTCGCTCTATCCTACTGAGCTACGAGGGCGTCGGGTGTCAGGTTATCGATACTTGGTCTAACCGCCTACGATCGCCCTTGTGTCTTGCCGTCTCAGTCGTCCATCGCACCCGGAGCCTCGTCTGTGAAAAGGCTGTTCGTGGGCGCCGCGATCCTTGCGATGGCAGCCGCCGGCATCGTTTTGTACGGCGCGAATGCCGCGACCGAGAACGTCGCTCCTGTCGTGACGACATGCGCGACGGCACGTCCGATGCCCGCCGGTACGACGACGCAGAAGATCACCTCTGGCGGTCACGCTCGCGAGTACCTGCTCCACGTCCCGCCCGGCTACGACGGCACGACCCGCACACCGGTCGTGATGATGTTCCACGGTCTGGGGGGCGATCCGGAGACGGTCGTCGCCGCGACCGAGATGGCTAAGCGTGCCGACGCCGACGACACGATCCTGGTGGTTCCGCTGGGTCGTGGGGACGTGGCTCGCTGGACGTTCCGCAAGCCCAGCACCGACCCTGAATCCGATCTGGCTTTCGTCCACGATCTCGTCGACAAGGTTCAGCAAACCGGATGTATCGACGCATCGCGAGTCTTTGCGGCCGGCTTCTCGAATGGCTCGGCCCTGAGCCTCGCGATTGCCTGCGACGGCACTACGAAGTTCGCCGCCTATGCCGCGGTGGCTGGCCCCTACTACGAGCCGAAGTGCGATGTCGCTCCACCGGCCTCGATCATCTACTTCCACGGCACGGCCGACACGACGGTGCCGTTCGGTGGTGCCGAGACCGTCATCGGCCGCCTCCCTCCCGTCAACGACACGATGGCGAAGTGGGCCACGCGTGGGCGCTGCCCCTCGTCGGGTGCGACCACGACGGCCGATGACGATGTGCACCACTTCGCGTGGCGCGGTTGCAAGGGCGACACCGAGGTCGACATCTATGCGGTCGTCGGCGGGGTGCACGGCTGGCCCGGAGGCGGCCCGATGTCGCCCGGACGCACCTCGCGCACGAAGAACAGCCCCGTCGACGCCACGGCTCTGCTCTGGAAGTTCTTCAAGGAGCATCCCGCTGGTGGAGAATGAAGCCATGACGGGTACACGCCGATGACCAAACCGATCGAGACCTGGCTGACCGACATGGACGGCGTCCTCGTCCACGAGGAGAAGGCCATCCCCGGCGCTGCAGAGTTCATCGCTCGCCTTCGTGAGACGGGCCGCAAGTTCCTGGTCTTGACCAACAACTCGATCTTCACGCCGCGAGATCTGTGCGCGCGGCTCCGCACAGCAGGCATCGACCTGCCGGAGTCGGCGATCTGGACCTCGGCGCTCGCGACTGCGAAGTTCCTCTCGGAGCAGCGTCCCGAGGGCACCGCCTACGTCATCGGCGAGTCCGGCATGACGACGGCGTTGCACGATGTCGGCTACACCATGACGAGCCAGGCGCCGGAGTACGTCGTGCTGGGGGAGACCCGCACCTACTCGTTCGAGGCCATCACCCGTGCGATCCAGCTGATCGAGAATGGTGCGCGGTTCATCGCGACCAATCCGGATGCCACGGGGCCATCGCCCGCTGGTTCGTTGCCGGCGACTGGATCGGTCGCCGCCCTCATCACGAAGGCCACGGGTGTCGAGCCGTACTTCGTCGGCAAGCCCAATCCGCTGATGATGCGCAGCGCACTCAACCAGATCGAGGGGCACTCCGAGACCACCGTGATGATCGGCGACCGGATGGACACCGACGTCCTGTCGGGACTCGAGGCGGGCCTGCGGACGTTCTTGGTGCTGACCGGCTCGACGCCCGCAAGCGCTGTCGAACGGTTCCCTTTCCGGCCCACCCAGGTCTTCGGCTCGATTGCCGACATCGTCTCGCTGATCGACTGAGCTACATCCTAAAGTTACCTGCGGGTAATACCCAGCCGGTGATCTTTGTTATCGTTTCGTAATGTCCCGATGCGTCCAACTCAGAGGGAGTGAAGCGTGAAGGTTTTTCTCACGGGTGCCAGCGGCGTTATGGGCGGCGCTACGATCGACGCTCTGCAGGATGCGGGCCACGAGGTCGTCGGACTCGTCCGCACGCAGCAGACGGCCGCCCAGGTTGAGGCTGCCGGGGCACAGTCAGTGCTGGGCGATATCTACGACCGCAGCGTGCTCCTCGAGGGCATGCGCGGCTGCGATGCCGTGGCGAATCTCGCGACCAAGGTTCCCGTCGGCAAGGGGGCTCTGCGTCCGGGCTCGCTGAAGGCCATCGACCGCATCCGCCTGTACGGCTCTAAGGTAGTCGCGCAGGCCGCCGCGGACGCGGGTGTGGCGCATCTCGTGCAGCAGAGCCTGAGCTTCATCTACGCCGATCAGGGCGATGAGTGGATCGACGAGCGCAGTCCCGTCGACGTGACTCGCGCGACCGAGCCCGTCGTGGTCGCCGAGGAGAACGTCAGGGTGTTCGACGCGGTCGGCGGCACGTCGGTCTGCCTGCGCTTCGGGCTCATCACAGGCGACGACCCCAACACCGCGTGGCTATTTCGCCGGGCTGCTGCCGGCCGGTCGATCGGCCTCGGCGAGGAGGAGTCTTGGATGCACGTCATCCACCCCGACGATGTCGGAACTGCCGTCGTTCACGCACTGACGGCCCCGGGCGGCATCTACAACGTGGGTGCCGATCCGGTGCAGCGCCGCGACTACGTTGACACCATCGCGATGGCCGCAGGCCGCTCCGCGGGCGCATTCCTGCCGCACTGGATCCTGAGGCTCGGCGCCGAGAAGCTCGAGATCCTGATCCGTTCGCAGCGCGTCAGCTCGCAGCTGTTCAGCGATCGAACGGGCTGGCATCCGATCCACACCAAGCTGACTCCGGAGTGGTTCGATGACCTCGTCCGCGCCTGACGCCGCCAGCGAGCGTGAGCGCCGTCGCCGCGCCGCCGAGCTGCTGGGAGATCTGCTGCCCCGCACGACGTCGGATGAGACCGACGAAGGCTGGAATGAGCAGCGCGGGACGTCGAGCGATGAGCAGTATCTGCGCGACGTCCCGCCGCACCACAGCTAGGAGTTGGCCTAGAGCGGGGGCATGTTGCCCGGACGCTGAGCGAGCGAGTCGCGGATCTCGCGGAGCAGCTGGATGTCTTCGGCGACGGCAATGGGGGCCTGCTCCTTGCCTCGGGCGAGGCGCTCCTGCACGGTTTTCATGGGGACGACGACGAAGAAGTAGACGACAGCGGCGGTGATCGCGAAGGTGATGATCGCGGTGATGAACGCGCCGACCGTGAAGATCTGGCCATTGACCTTGAACGACATGCCCTCGGGCCCGCCGCCGCCGATGAGGCCGATCAGTGGGTTGATGAACGAGTTCGTGAATGATGCGACGAGTGCGGTGAAAGCTGTGCCGATGACGACCGCGACCGCGAGGTCGACGATATTGCCGCGCAGCAAGAAATCCTTGAAGCCCTTGAGCATGATGCCCCCTGTGTGATGGCGCAGATGTGATGGCGCAGATGTGATGGGAAGTGCTGCCTCGACCATAGCGATGGTCGGCCCCAATCACGAGGACGTCATAACGCTCAGCCGTGATGAGAGGCCAGCCCGGGCCAGCGCCAGGGCATCC
>JBBSSC010000071.1:0-8618 GCA_038242465.1 Propionibacteriales bacterium
CATCGCGACGAACCTCGGGTTCGTCCGCCAGCTCGTTGCGAGTGATGCCTTCGCTGCCGGCGAGGTGCACACGGGGTGGCTCGACAGCGGGGCATCCGCTGCCCTCCTGGCCACCCCGTCCGCGCCGGAGGATGCTGCCCGTACCGCCGCGGCGCTGTGGGCCCGGTACGAGGTCGTCGGCAGCGATGACCCGTTCGGGCGGATCGACGGCTGGCGGTCGGGCGCCGATCCCGCGCCGCTGCTCATCGATCTGGCCGACACGACAGGGCACGTGTGGTCATTCGGATTCGGTGACGACGAGATAGCTGAGGCCAACGCACTGGCCGTGATCGATCGCGATCAGATCACGATCGCGTGGCAGGCCCAGACTTGGACGTTCGAGCTGCCCGATCCGATGAGGGAGGGGCATCGCCGCGCATCGGCCACCGATGCTGAAGTGGTGTCTCCCATGCCCGGCACGGTCCTGCGGGTCGACGTCTCCGAGGGCAATGTGGTGCGGCTTGGCGAGCAGCTCGGCGTCGTCGAGGCCATGAAGATGGAGCTGCCCCTCACCGCGCCCTACGACGGCATCGTCGCGTTCGTCGGAGCGAGCGTCGGCAGCCAGATCCCCATCCGTCACCATCTCTTCACGATCCATCCCCTCGAGGAGGAGAGCTGATGACGATCCCGTCGGTCGTGCGCGATCCATCGCTGCCGTCTGCTGTGACGATCTACGAGGTTGGCCCACGTGATGGCCTCCAGAACGAGTCGGTGACGGTGCCCGTCGAGGTTAAGGCGGAGTTCATCCATCGCCTGATCGCAGCCGGCCTGCCGATCGTGGAGGCGACGAGCTTCGTCCATCCGCGGTGGGTGCCTCAGCTCGCCGACGCGGCGGAGCTTGTGGCCAGGCTGCCGCTCGACGGGGCTACTCCCCTGCCCGTGCTTGTGCCTAATGAGCGCGGCCTCGATCGGGCGCTCGAGGCAGGCGTCAGTCATATCGCAATCTTTGCCAGCGCCACCGAGACCTTCGCGCAGAAGAATCTCAACTCCTCGCTCGACGGGCAGCTCGCGATGTTCGAGCCGGTCGTCGAGGGGGCGCGGGCCGCGGGTATGGACGTACGGGCGTATGTCTCGATGTGCTTCGGCGATCCGTGGGAGGGCGAGGTGCCGATCGATCAGGTCGTCACGATCGGCCGCCGGCTGCTCGATCTCGGCGCATCGCAGCTGTCGATCGGCGACACGGTCGGCGTCGGTACGGCGAATCACGTCCGTGAGCTGGTCGGACGCTTCGCCGCCGCGGGGACGCCCGCCGAGCTGCTCGCGATGCACTTCCACGACACGTACGGCCAGGCGCTGGCGAATGCCTACGCGGCCCTCGGTGTCGGCATTACGACTTTCGACGCATCCGCAGGCGGCCTGGGCGGTTGCCCGTACGCCGAGAGCGCGACCGGCAACCTCGCGACCGAGGATCTCGTGTGGATGCTCAACGGCCTGGGCATCGCCCACGGCGTCGACCTGCCCGCGCTGGTCGACACGAGTGTGTGGATGTCGGCGCACCTGGGCAAGGAGCCCGCGAGCGCCGTCGTCCGTGCCCTCCGCTGACCCTCGCGAGTGGTGCGGTTCGGCTCGCGAGTGGTGCGGTTTGGTCAGACACGCCGTCTCACTATGTCCAGTCCGCACCACTCGTGGGGAGGGGGTGGACTGGGGCTAGCGGGGGCGGCGGTCCTTGAGCTCGTCGGCGGCGTACGAGCCGATCTGCCAGGTGGCGTAGGCATCGGCTGAACCACCGACGGCTCCCCCCAGGAATGGCACGCGTCGCCCGATCAGGGTCACCGCGCGACGGCCGGCAGTGCGTGCGACGAGCTCGGACGTGACCTCGCGGGACAGTCGGTCGTCGAGGACGGGATCGTGCACGGGCGAGGTGGCGAGTGCCATGGGCGAGGACGGCAGCCGGTGCGTCTTAACCAGCTCCTTCACGGCGTCCTCGCCGAGGATGCAGGCGAGAATCGCGTTGCGGACGCGCGGATTCTCGAGGTCGTAGCCGCGCAGATGAGCGATGCCGGCCACGAGGTGGCACTTGACGATCGTGACGCCGAGGACATTGGCCGGCACGGCGATCGCCACGGTCGCGATCCCGCCGAGGTTCGTGACGAATCCCTGCAGACCCGCGAGCCCCGTGTGCATCCGCACGAGCGACTGGATGGCCTTCTCGACATCGCCGCCCGCATCGACGAGCTTGGTGTCGGCCGAGGCTCCCGCGGATCGCAGCGGCCCGATGCCGTCGATCGCTTTGTCGAGGACCGTCCGTACATAGCCCGATGCGACGGTCGGTGCCACCTTTGCCCCGGCGAGCATGGCGACGTTGCGGCGTACTCCCATCTCTCCAGCATAGGAGCGTGTACCTACAACGGCACGTGATCGGGCAGCGATCTCGTTGCGGACCTACCCTTGGCGCATGAGTCGACCGTTCTCCGAGCGTGTCGTCCAGGATGCCTGGCGACGCGAGGTCGCGGACTGGGCCTGCGCCGAGCTGGCGCGCGGAGACATCCAGGTGACCGGCACGATCGAGCAGCCACGCATCCGGCCGTGGTCGACGCAGCTCACGATCCCCACCGATAAGGGGCGGGTGTGGTTCAAGGCCAACTGCCCGTACATGTCATTCGAGCCGGCGTTGCAGGCCGAGCTGGCGCGCATCGCTCCCGTCGCTGTCGACGCTCCGTATGCGATCGATGCCGACCGGGGGTGGATGCTCACGGTCGACGGTGGCGCCACGATGGGCGATGTCGCGGAGCCCACGGTCGACGACTGGCGCGGCGTCCTCCGGGGTGCGGCGACGGTGCAGAGGATCAGCGCCGACCATGAGGACGCCATCCTCTCCACGGGCCTGCCCGACTGCCGGCCGGTCACGGTCGTGGGTCGCTTCGATCGGTTCGTCGAGATGTTCTCCGACCTGCCGGAGGCGCACCCCGCGCACGTCTCGCAGGACCTCGCCGCCCAGCTGATGTCGGCGCGGGGCCGGATCGCCGATGCGGCCGCCGAGCTGACCGAGTCAACCCTGCCGATCACGTGGCAGCATGGCGATCTGCATCCCTGGAACGTCTTCGCCGCCGATGGCCGCTTCTTCGACCTGGGTGATGGCCAGTGGGCCCACGCCGCCGAGGTGCTCAGCGTTCCATTCGGCTGGATCAGCCAGCGCGGCCAGATCGCATGGCAAGACGTCCTCGAGCCATATGCCGAGGTGTGGGGAACGACACCGGCTGCGCTCGCATCGCAGTGGCGGGCCACGGGCCTGACGCAGCCCGTCAACCGGACGCTCCTGTGGTGGGGTTGCCTGCAGCAGGCCTCAGCGGCCGAGTGGACGGAGTGGGGCGCATCGGTACTGCACCATCTGACGAGGGTGCTCGAGCCATGACGCGCATCCCGCTCCCGACGTCGCCGTGGGTCTTCGACCGTCGCGACTGGCCCAATGACGACTGCGTCGCAGCCGGAGCCGACCTCGAACCCGGAACATTGCTCGAGGCCTACCGCCAGGGCGCCTTCCCGATGCCCAGCGACGGCGAGCTGCTCTGGTGGTCGCCGATGCAGCGCGGCGTCCTGGTGCCCCGGGACATCAAGGTCAGCCGATCGTTGAAGCGATCGATGCGCGGTTTCGTCATGACGGTCGACGAGTCATTCGAGGAGGTCATCGATGCATGCGCCGACCCTTCTCGCTCCGGGGCATGGATTGATGCGTCGATCCGCGAAGCGTACGTCCGTATGCACGAGCTGGGTTGGGCGCACTCAATCGAGACGCGTCTGCCCGATGGGACGCTAGTTGGCGGCCTGTACGGACTGAGCGTTGGCGCTCTGTTTGCAGGCGAATCGATGTTTCACCACGCGACGGATGCCTCGAAGGCAGCGATGGCGGCGGTCGCCGAGATCGTCGGCGACGCGGGCATCATCGACACGCAGTGGCAGACGCCGCACCTCGCTTCGATGGGTGTGGCGCAGTGGCCGCGTGAGCGCTACCTGGACCGGATCAAAGAGCTCGTCGACGGCCCTCCCCCTACCGCCTGGGCCTGATATCACGGCAGAATGTTGGCAACACCCGCCGGGGTGCGCGATCTAGCGATACATGAGTTCATAGACTGGACGACGCACACACCATCACTCACCAAGGAGCTTTTGTGGCTATCTCCCGCAACGACCTCGTCGCTGCCCTCGCTTCGAAGGCCGGCACCAGCAAGGCCGAAGCCGACGCGGTTATCTCGTCCTTCAGCGAGATCCTTCTCGACTCCGTCGCCAAGGGCGAAAAGGTTTCGATTCCCGGCATCATCTCCGTCGAGCGCGTTGCACGTGCTGCTCGCACGGGTCGCAACCCCTCGACGGGCGAGACGATCGACATCCCCGCCGGCTTCGGCGTGAAGGTCAGCGTCGGTTCGCGCCTCAAGGCTGCCGCCAAGTAGATCTGCACTAATTTTCAGCGCCACCGGGTCTTCGGGCCTGGTGGCGTTGTCGCATGATGTGAGGATCGCTGTATGGCCACGCCCTATCACCGTCTCGCCCGCGAGACGCCCGCCTACGCCTGGTGGAAGCTCCCGGTGGCCGGAGTCATCATCGTGGTCGCGTACCTGGCCCTGAGCGTTATCGTGGTGATCGCTGCGGTGATCTACTTCGCGGTGACCGACGGCGACACCACCGATCTCGACAAGTGGTTCGACGCCGTCGGCGATCTCGACTTGGACCAGCTCGACTTCTTCGTGTTCGACATGCTCGGGCTGATCGTCCTGATCCCCGCCGTGCTGCTCGGCGTACTGGCCGTCGGGCCGCGGCCGATCGGTTATCTGTCGTCCGTTACGGGGCGGCTCCGATGGGGCTGGCTTGCCCGCACGATGATGATCTCGTTCGGCGTATTCGCCGCGACGTTCGCAATTTTGCTGGCCGTCACCGAGCTGACCGATCCGGGTGAGGTCGATGCGCCGTCACAGCTCGGACGGCAGGTCATCACCGCGATTGTCCTGGTGGTGCTGATCGTGCCGTTCCAGGCCGCCGCCGAGGAGTACGTGTTCCGCGGCTACCTGATGCAGCTCGTCGGCTCGTGGTCGCGTTTCGCCTTCTTGCCGGTTCTCATCTCGACGCCGCTATTCGTCGCGGGCCACGCATACGAGTTGTGGGGCCTGCTCGACGTAGGGATCTTCGGCCTGACGGCCGCGGTGCTGACGATCCGCACAGGCGGGCTCGAAGCGGCGATCGCGGCCCACACGGCCAATAACGTGCTGCTGTTCATCCTCGACGCGCTGGGGATGATCGAGGCCTCGGACGACACCGGCGCCGGGCCGCTCGACCTCATTCCGACAATCGTCTCGAGCATCGTGATCGTGCTGCTGGTCGAGTGGGCGGCGCGCCGGTACGACATCCAGCGGACCCGGCCCCCCATACCGGAGCCGCCACCGCCGCAGGCACCGATGTGGCCGCCGCCGCCCTACGCGATGTTCTGGGGTCCGCCGCAGGTCCATGTGCGGCCACCACCACCGCAGGTGCCGGTGCGTCTGCATCCGCAGACGCCCGACTATCCGGGTGAGCTGCCTCCCGGCTGGACGCCCTAGGTCGTATGTTCGCAATGCCTCAGACGACGGGGCGTCCGGCCTGCTCCCAGGCCTCCATGCCGCCCTCGACGTTGGTGACGTCGTGGCCCTGCGCTTGCAGCCACTGCGTTGCGCGCGCCGAACGTCCGCCCAAGTGGCACACGACCAGGGTGCGGGTCGACGGGTCGAGCTCGCCGACGCGTCCGTGCAGATCTCCCAACGGGATGTGGACTGCGCCGGCGATGTGGCCCGCCGCCCACTCGTGGCCTTCACGGACGTCGAGCACCACGAGATCGTCGCCGAACTCGGCGGGGATGGCATCGATGTCGGTGGTCGGAATCAGCTGCTCAGTCATGTGCCCATCGTCCCTTGTACGAAAAATGTCCGTCATGCCGGGTGGTGGCGGTGTTCAGGGTCGATAGGGCATGCTGAAAACTAGTCACCATGAACCACCTGAGCTCAGTTCGTGGTTTCATGGAATGCGCATGCATCTGACGGTTACCCGGAGGGAGGCGGTGAACATGGTTTCGTCACACGACACGATCAGGTTGCCCTTTGTCCCATCGACCCCCGGAATCGCTCGCACCCGGCTCGCAGGTTTTCTGACTTTGCACCGATCCTCCAACGCGGTGATCGACGATGCCTTGATCGTGATCAGCGAGATGATCGCGAATGCGGTGAGCCATGGCGCCCCCGATAAAGACGGCACGATCGAGATCTCGTGGTCGATCAAGAACTCGTTGCTCGAGCTGAGTGTTCTTGACGGTGGCGCGGGCGGCTCGCTCACGCCGATCGACTTTGACGCAGACTCGTTGAGCGGGCGCGGACTCTCGATCATCAATCGGGTTGCAGACCGCTGGTGGGTCGACATGACCAAGGGCACGCGGGTCAACGCCGAGCTCGTCCTCACGACCCACTGATCGCTGCTCCGGCGGCAGACTAGACTCGCCCGTCATGGGCAAGAAGTCGCGAATCAAGACACGGGTCAACAAAGAAGTGGCCGCCAAGGCTGAACGCATGCCATTTGTGGCACGCACGTTCGAGGGACTCCCCGGAGAGGCCGACTGGGTCGCCCTCCGCGAGTTCGTCGCAGCGGGATCGGTGACGATCACGTTGACAACCGGCGAGAAGGTGCGCGTGTGCTCGATGCTCCCCGGCAACGGCGCAGCGATCCGTCGCGATGACGGCGAGATCTGGGTCGGCCTGCAGGTCGCCCACAACTTCGGTGACATCAGCCGCGACCTTGCGCACGTCATCGACCTGGCTCGTGAGACCGAGCCGGGCCACCCCGTGCGCATGACCGATCCGGGCGTTGGCCCTCGTCTGCAGGACATCATCGACCCGAAGGCGCCCTTCAAGGTCGAGATCCACGAGGGCTTCGACTATTGGCTCGAAGGCGTCGACGCGTCCGAGGGCGCTGCCGAGGCGCTCGCCGAGGCCAATGACACGATCGCCCCGACGGTCCACCTGACCTCCGTCGACGGCGCCTACTGGACCGAGATGGGCCCGCAGCGCTTCCTGCGCTGGGTCATGACCGGCGACGAGACCAAGCTGCTCGACGCCCTCGCACGCCTGCGCGCCGCGGACGCCGACACCCTCGGTGAGGGCACCAAGCTGATCGGCCACTTCCGGGCCCACGGCCTGCTCGTTCCGGTCTGGGAGTTCGAGCACGACGCGGCCGATCTGGAGAAGCCTGTCGTCGAGTTCGAGCAGCGCCTCGCCAAGGCCCTCGCCGACGATAGCCCCCTGACAACAGAACAGCGCTCCGCCAGAAGCGCCCTGATAAGCCGCCAAGTCCAGGTCTAAGAGCAAGGCCCAATTGGGCCAGGGGCCGCTCCGGACCGCTGTCACGTTTTCCGTGGCTGCGTCGTCTGGTCTGTGTGCGACGCACTCGTGTCGCGGACTGGAGCTCACCTATGCCTCGTATCCCTGCGGTTGCCCCTTCGGACGCTGGGCCGATCATAAAGATCGCCTACCGCATTGCCCGCAAACGGCTCGGCGAGGTGCCCGAGCCGTTCGCGGTCCTGGCCCATCACCGCAAGCTGTTCGTGGCGTCCGTGCGGCAGAGCTCGCCCTGGAGAAGGCCACCAGCGTCATGCCGGCGTCCTTGATCCAGCTTGCGGTCTATCGGACGGGATGGACGGTCGGTTGCTCGTGGTGCGTCGACTTCGGCGCGATGCTGCAGCGTCTCGACGGACTCGACATCGACAGACTCCAGCAGATCGACGAGTTCGAGGCGTCCTCGGCGTTCACCGAGGCTGAGCGCGAGATCATCCGCTACGCCGACGCGATGACATCGACGCCGATGACCGTCAGCGATGCCCAGGTGGCCGCACTGACGACGGCCTACGGAAACGAAGGCGTGCTCGAGCTGACGTACCAGATCGCGCACGAGAATCAGCGGGCTCGGTTGAACCACGCGCTCGGCATCACGGATCAGGGTTTCAGCTCGGGAGACGCGTGTCGCGTCCCATGGCTCACGGACGAGACGGCCAACCAGGAAGTCTGACGCCGGCGTGCTTGGCGGGGTTGGCGATGTCGTACGTGGCCCACACCAGGCCGTCGTGCACCGTGAATCCACCGACGCGCGCGGGTGAGCTGAGCCGCTTGGTCTCGCCGACCCAGCCGACGCTTGCAATGCCGAGCTGACCGTTGACCCGCACAAGCTCGATCCGGTCGAAGGCGCCTTCGCCGAAGCGGGCGAGCAGTCCCAGGTAGAAGCGGGCGAACTTCTCGGGGCCGTGGATGACGTTGAGTGCTGTGCTGGTCGTGCCGTTGGCGTCGCCGATGGCCCGGGCGTCGGGGTGCAGGGTCGCGATGACTGCCTGGAGGTCACCGGTGGCCATCGCTGCGAGGAATAGGCCGACCGCCTCTTCGTGCTCGATGTCTGAGACCGGAGCGGGCGGATCCGCAATGGCTCGGCGCGCACGTGAGGCGAGCTGCCGGGCGTTGGCGGCGTCGATCGCCAGCACGTCGGCGATCTCGGCGAATGGCACACCGAAGGCATCGTGCAGGACGAAGGCGACGCGTTGCGCGGGCGGGAGGACGTCCAGGACGATCAGCGCCGCGAGCCGG
>JBBSSC010000072.1:0-8610 GCA_038242465.1 Propionibacteriales bacterium
ACAGATGCTCGAGTCGATGATCTCGGCCCCCCGACCCACTCGCGCCGAGGCGTCTGATGTCGCCAACGCAGTGCTCGACGGAGCAGACGCCGTGATGCTGTCGGGTGAGACGAGTGTGGGTGAGTACCCCATCCACACCGTCCACACGATGGCGCGCATCATCGAGTCGACCGAGGACCATGGCCTGCCTCGCATGGCTGCGTTCACTTGGAAGGCCAAGACCAAGAGTGGCATCATCTGCCGGGCTGCAGCCGACTGCGCCGAGGCTGTCGACGCGCGCTTCGTCGTCGCATTCACGACGACGGGCGACTCGGCTCGTCGCATGACCCGTTACCGCTCGCGCGTCCCAGTCATCGCCTTCACGCCCAACGACCTTGTACGCCGTCAGCTCGCGCTGAGCTGGGGCATCGAGACATTCACGGTCCCTGAGGTCAAGCACACCGATGACATGGTGCTGCAGGTCGACAAGGCGCTGCTCGAGATCCAGCGGTGCAGCGAGGGCCAGCAGGTCGTCATCGTGGCAGGTGCTCCTCCCGGGATCCCCGGCTCCACCAACGCGCTGCGGATACACAACATGGGCGATGCGATTAACGGCATCGTTCCGGCTTACACGGACGCTGAGCCGGATCGCAGCTGAGCGGGAGAGACACTAAGCTCGACCAACAGATGAAGGGACGCTGCACCTTGGTGCAGCGTCCCTTCGCCATTCAATGTGCCGAGTGCGGGACTCGAACCCGCACGCCCTTTCAGACAACGGTTTTTGAGACCGTCGCGTCTACCATTCCGCCAACTCGGCATGTCGCAAGGCCGTATAACCTGCTAAAGTGATTCCCACGCAGCCGTCATCGGTACCAACCTCCGCCCCTCGTGTCGTCATCGCCGAGGACGAGGCGCTGATCCGGCTCGACCTCGCCGAGATGCTCGCCGAGGAGGGCTACGACGTCGTCGGCCAGGCGGGCGACGGTGAGGCGGCTGTTGCGCTTGCCCTAGAGCTGCGCCCCGATCTCGTGGTGATGGACGTCAAGATGCCCAAGCTAGACGGCATCGCAGCCGCCGCGCAGATTGCTCAGGCCCGCGTGGCGCCTGTCGTGATGCTGACGGCGTTCAGCCAGCGCGAGCTCGTCGAACGCGCCCGGCAGTCGGGGGCGATGGCCTATCTGGTCAAGCCCTTTACGAAGTCTGATCTCGTGCCGGCGATCGAGATGGCGCGCAGTCGCTTTGCGGAGATGGTCGCGCTCGAGCGGGAGGTCGGAACCCTGACCGAACAGCTCGCTACTCGCAAGGCCGTCGAGCGGGCGAAAGGCCTGCTTCAGGAGGCCCTGCAGATCAGCGAGCCGGACGCCTTCCGCTGGATCCAGCGCACCGCGATGGACCTGCGCCTCTCGATGCTGCAGGTTGCTCAGGGCGTCGTCGAGCATGGCCCTGAACTCGGCAAACCCGCCGAATAGGCGCCGCCAGTTCGCAGCATGTGACGTGGGTTACAAATTGGCTACTTAATAGGTCCGGCATACAACCTTGACCCACTTGACCTTTGAGAAGACTAGGTTCAGACCTATGTACAGGCACCCTGGCGCCTGCCACGGGTTTACGACCTATCCGGAGGATCGATGAAACGCAGTACGACAACGATGCGTCTCGCTGCTGTTGCAGCTGCCAGTGCCCTGGTGCTCGCAGCTTGTGGTGGTAGCGACAGTGAAGGTGCCGGTGGCGACAAGAAGACTGACGCTCCCGCGGCGGCGAAAGGTGACGGCACGCTGACGATCGGCTCGCTCCTTCCGCAGACCGGAAGCCTCGCCTACCTCGGCCCCCCGGAGTTCGCGGGTGTCGACTTGGCAATCAAGGACATCAACGCGGCTGGCGGAGTTCTCGGCAAAGACGTCGTGGGCGTCAAGGCCGACTCCGGCGACACCGATTCTGGTATCGCCCCGGCTGAGACCGACAAGCTGCTCAAGGCCAAGTCCGACGTCATCATCGGCGCCGCCTCCTCGGGCGTCTCGCTGACCGTCATCGAGAAGATCATGTCGGCGGGCGTCGTGCAGTTCTCGCCAGCCAACACGTCCACCGACTTCGACAACGGCGACTTCTCCAAGCCCGACCTCTACTTCCGTACCGCTCCGTCCGACATCTTGCAGGGTGCGGTTCTTGCTAACCTCCTGCTCGAGGACGGTAAGCAGAACGTCGCGATCTTGGCCCGCCAGGACGCGTACGGTGAGACTTTGGCCAAGGAGATCGCGAAGAACCTCAAGGCCGGCGGTTCTACCGTGGCGGCCTCGGTGCTCTACAGCGAGAAGGATGGTCCGGGAGACACACAGATCGCCGAGATCGCCGACGCCAAGGCCGATGCTGTCGTCCTGGTGGCCTTCGAAGAGACCACGACGATCATCCCCAAGCTGATCCAGGCTGGCGCCGGCCCGAAGGACGTCTCGACCTACTTCGTCGATGGCAATACCGCCAGCTACGCGGCTGATTCGAAGGTTCCGCTGCCTGACGGCACCCTTGAGGGCACCAAGGGCACGATCCCCGGTGCCGATGCGGGCCAGGAGTTCAAGGATCGCCTGCTCGAGGTCAACCCCGACCTGGACGACTATTCCTACTCTGCGGAGGCCTATGACGCAGTCGTCACGTCGGCGCTCGCTGCGATCGTCGCTGGCAGTGATGCCGGCGCAGACATTGCGAAGGCGCTCCCGGATGTCACCCGCGGTGGCGAGAAGTGCAAGACGTTCGACGAGTGCGCTGCGCTGCTCAAGGATGACCCGAAGACCGACATCGACTACGACGGCGTGTCCGGCGAGATCGAGTTCAGTGATCTCGGCAGCCCGACGTCTGCTTCGATCGGTATCTATGAGTACGACGCCAAGAACGAGATCAAGCCCGTCAAGTACATCAAGGGCGATATCTGATAGCCACGATCTGATCCAGTTCTGACGAGGGCCCCGGTGCTGAAGCGCCGGGGCCCTTGCCTGTGCTCAGCGGGGTGTCGGTTTCCCATGGGGCCACCTCGATTTGTCACTCACCAAGCGTTGCAACCCGTGGTATGTGACGAGAACGCTTGGTCAGTGAGCGTGAGGCTGGGCCCGCGCCTAAGACGCGAGGCCTCCTGGGAAACCGACGAACCACCGGGAGGGGACGTTGAATCGCCCGGCCTAGCCTTGGAGGCCGTGCCGGGCGGTGGTGTGAGAGGTCGCCGGATTAGTCGGTTTTCTGGCCCAGGGTGCCGAGGTAGAGCTCGATGACCTTGGGATCGTTCATGAGTGAGCGGCCGGTGCCCGAGTAGGCGTTGGTGCCGTGATCGAGGACGTAGCCGCGGTCGCAGATCTGCAAGCAGCGCCTGGCGTTCTGCTCGACCATGATGACCGATACGCCTGCCTTGTTGATGTTGCGCGTCTGCACGAATACCTCGTCCTGCAGGACGGGGGATAGACCGGCGGACGGCTCGTCGAGCAGCAGCACCGATGGGTCCATCATCAGCGCGCGGCCCATCGCGACCATCTGGCGCTCACCGCCCGAGAGCTGTCCGGCACGCTGCTTGCGCCGTTCACCCAGGCGCGGGAAGAGATCCGTCACGAACTCGAAGCGCTCGGTGAATTTCTTGGGCTCCTGATAGCAGCCCATCTCGAGGTTCTCCTCGATCGTGAGGCTCGGGAAGACGTTATTGGTCTGCGGGACGAAGCCGATGCCCTTGGTCACGAGCTGGTCGGCGCGCTGGTTTGTGATGTCGATGCCCTTGAGCTGGACGGTGCCAGTGTGGATCTTGACCAGACCGAACAGCGCCTTCAACAGCGTCGACTTACCGGCACCGTTGGGGCCGATGATCGCGACGAGCTCGCCGGGCTGGCAGTAAAGATCTGCGCCGTTGAGGATGTTGACCCCCGGCAGGTAGCCCGCGATCAGGTTGTCTGCGCGCAGGACGGCACCATCGGCATGCGCGAGATGCTTTTCGCGCTCAGCGGTGGTCGTAGGGGAGTCGGTCATGGCTGCGGTGTCTCCTCGGCCTCTGCGACGAGCTCGGCCTCTGCCTGGGCCTCGAGCTCCTCGACGTCGATCTCGCTGATGTCAGTGTCGTGGTGGGCGCCGAGGTAGGCGTCGATAACAGCCTGGTTGGCCATCACGGCCTGCGGTGATCCCTCGGCGACGATCTGTCCCTGCGCCATGACGATGACCCAGTCGGAGATGTCACGCACCATGTCCATGTCGTGCTCAACGAACAGGACCGTGCGGCCCTCGTCGCGCAGGGACTTCACGTGCTCGAGCAATGACTGCTTGAGCGCGGGGTTGACGCCGGCCATGGGCTCGTCGAGCATGATCAGCTCGGGATCGACCATCAGCGCGCGAGCCATCTCGAGCAGCTTGCGCTGGCCGCCCGAGAGCGATCCGGCGAAATCCTCGCGCTTTTCATCGAGCTTGAAGCGGGCGAGCAGATCGTCGGCACGGACAGTGTTGGCATCCTCCTGCGCCCGCCAGAGCGACTTGAACGCTGCGGACCAGAACTTCTCACCGCGTTGTCCGGTGGCACCGAGCCGCATGTTCTCGATAACCGACAGCTTCGAGAGCACCTTGGTCAGCTGGAACGTACGCACCATTCCGAGGCGAGCGACCTTGTAGGCCGGCACCTTTGAGAGCTTCTTGCCATTGAAGGCCCAGTTGCCCTCATCGGGCTCGTCGAAGCCCGTCAGCAGGTTGAACAGCGTTGTCTTGCCCGCACCGTTGGGTCCGATCAGGGCGGTGATGACACCACGCTGGATCTCGATGTGCTCGACGTTGACGGCCTTAAGACCACCGAACGTCCGCATGATGTTGTCACCCTTGACGATGGGGTCGGGCTTGGGTGCACCGGGCTCGTTTGGCACTCCTGCGAGTGCTGCGCGAGCGGCGCTGACGTCAGCGGCCATCGATTGCAATCTCCCTTCGGTCGCCGAAGATCCCCTGTGGACGGAAGATCATCAGCAGCATCAGGCCGAGGCCCAGGACGATGAAGCGGACCAGGCTGGCCTGCGTGTCGGTCATGATGGCCGCAGGAATGAGCGGATCTGGCCCGGACGTGGCCTGGCTGAAGAAAGAACCCAGCCCCGCTATCGGGAACCAGAACAGGATCGATCCCACGACGGGGCCGAGAACGCGGGCCGCACCTCCGACCAGCAGGGCCGCATAGGCGTAAAAAGTGAAGGTCGTGTTGAAATCTGTCGGCACAGCCGAGCCCTGCTTGAGGACGTGGAATATGCCGGCGATGCCGCCGAACACGCCGCCCAGGATGAGTGCCTGCATCTTGTAGGCGAAGACATTCTTGCCGAGCGAGCGCACGGCGTCCTCGTCTTCGCGAATCGAGCGCAGCACGCGGCCCCACGGACTGCGCATCAACGCCCACACGATCAGGCAGCTGATGGCGACCAGCGTCCAGCCCACGGTGATCGACCAGACGTCATTGCGGCTGAACGATACGACGCCAAGATCTAACGGACCTGAGTATGGGTTCATGTCCTTGTAGGTCTGGGTGAAGCCGGTCAGACCGTTCGAACCGCCGAAAGTATCCTTCGCCTCGACAGACCCCAGGATCAGTCGAAGGATCTCGCTCGTTGCGATCGTGGCGATAGCGAGGTAGTCGGCGCGTCGTCGCAAGGTGGGGAAGCCGAGGATGACGGCAAGCAGGATCGTAGCTACCAGGGCGATGCCGATGCCGACCCAGAAGGGGAGGTCCCAGGTCGTGACCGAGACCGCGAGCCCGAAGGCGCCGATAGCCATGAAGCCGGCCTGGCCAAAATTCAGCAGGCCGGTGTAGCCGAAGTGGACGTTGAGTCCGATCGCAGCGAGGGCGAACACGATGGCCTGAGGGCCGAGCGCTGAGGAGAGAGCCGCATCGAGGAGTGTTCCAAAGTCCATGACGGGCCCCTAACCGATCCGCTGGGCTCGGCCGAGAAGGCCTTGCGGTCTGACGAGCAGGATGAGGATCAGCACAACCAGTGCTCCCACGTCCTTGATGGACGCGGGCACCGGCTGGTAACCGCCGATGCTGATCACAGGGGCAACCTCGACCATGAGGCCGATGATGAGAGAACCAGCGAGCGCTCCCCAGATGGTGCCGAGGCCGCCGAGCGTCACACCCGCGAACACCAGCAGCAACAGCTTGAATCCCATCTGGAAGTTGACTTGTTGATTGATCGCCAGCAGGACGCCGGACAAGGCTGTCAAGGCCGTGCCGAGCACCCACACAGAGGTGATGACGCTGTCGACACGCAGTCCGGACGACGCCGATAGATCGGGGTTGTCGGACACCGCTCGCATGGACTTGCCCAGCCGTGTGCGCATCATGGCGATGCACACGACGATGATCGCGACGATGGCTACACCAAAGATTGCGACCTCCTTGGGAGACAGCGAGATCGGTCCGTAGTCGTTGCGGCCTTGCGCGACGTACTGGGACAGTGTGCGGGTCGAGCCGCCGAAGGTGTACTGGAAGATGCTCCGGAGCAGGAGAGCAAAGCCGATCGACACGATCATCATGGCGATCAGGCCCGTGCCGCGTCGTCGCAGCGGGCCCCAGAGGATCTTGTCCTGCAGGAAGCCGAAGATTGCACCGGCAATCACCGCACAGATGCCTGCCAAGATGACGGACATCCCGAACCCGCGGTTAAACGCGTAGGTCATGATGCCACCGAAGGTGATGAGCTCGCCGTGGGCGAAGTTCGTCAGTCCCGTCGTACCGAAGATCAGCGAAAGTCCGAGCGCAGCCAGGGCAATGATGAGGCCGAATTTGAGGCCTGAGACCACAGCGTTGGTGAACTTCTCGCTGAAAGCGACCTTCTCGGTTACCGCAGCACCGATCTGAAACTGCGCGAAATTGTTACCTGAGATGCGAGCGGTGATGGTCTTCTCATTCTCGCCAGCCCCGCTCAGCGAGACGCCCGCGGGCAACGAGTCCTTGTCGAGCGAGACGACGTAGACGCCGTTGGACGGGATGGGGATGCTGACACGACCCTTGGTGTCGGTGACCTGCGTGCCGATCTGATCACCCCCGGCCTTGTCCTTGAAGACCGTCAGCGTCACGCCGGGAACTGGCGCGGGTTTGCCCTTGCCGCCTTTGACGTCCAACAAGGTCACGGTGATGTTCTGCCCATCGACCAGTGGGTTATCGGCCGGTGCCCCGGCTGGGGCGGATGGGGTGGGCGTCGCCTGGGCCAAGGCAGCGCTGGGGGAGAGGAGGATGAGAACTCCCGCTACCGCTGCGAGTAGGGCCGCGAGTCGCAATCGCACGCATGTACTCCTGTCGGCTAGCACACGGCGGTGCTTGGTGGTCTTCGGACTATAGCCACATGTGAGTGTGATGCGCGCGATGAAAGAAGCGAATCAGGTAACAGTTGGGTTTCGGCCGAAAGTAGCCGCCTAGTGCAGGACGACGGCGAGTTGGCATAGCACCGGGGCGACGAGCAGAGCCGGCAGGAGATCGGCCACAGCGATGGGCTTGAGGTCGAGCAGCCGAAGCGCGACGGCCACCAGGATGAGTCCGCCCGTCGCTGTCAGAACGGCCAGATGTGCGTCGGGAAGGAAAGACCCTAATGCCGCGCCGAGCAGGGTCAGCGATCCCTGGATGACCGCGACGGACACTGCGGATGCCATGACGCCGATGCCGAAGGATGCCGCGAAGGCCAGTGCTGCGAAGCCATCGAGCGTCGACTTCAGCAGCAGCTGGTCGGCGCCGTTGCCGAGGCCTTCGTTGATCGAGCCGAGGATCGTCAGCGGTCCGATGCAGAACACTAACGAACTGATGACGAATCCCTCGATGAAGCGTTCGCGTCCCTCGCCGTCACCGCGGGTCAGTCGGCTCTGCAGCCAGCCACCGAGCTGCTCGACGCGCTCTTCTAGCCGCAAGACAGATCCGACTATGCCGCCCAGCACGAGAGCGCCGAGGACGATCAGCATGGGGGCGCTGGTGCCGACAGCATCGCTCAGACGGCTGTCTGACACCTCGAAGGCAGCCATTGCGGCGATCAGGAGTGTCACGAGTCCGAGTGCCGTGGTGACGGTCGAACGGACATGCAGGCCCAGCCGGTGCCCGATCAACATGCCCAGCCCCGAGCCGACCACGACCGCTACCACGTTGGTGGCGGTGCCGAATCCGACGAACATGTATCGTCTCCTCGACAGTTGAATGTTCTACCGGGAACGCAGAACAGGCTCCCGGCGTAGTGTGTCATTTCGGCGTGCAGCCGTGCAGGAGCCGCCCCGAACGAGAGAACAGGAACGGCATGCCAGCCCGACCCTCCATCATCTTGCGAGACGCCGATCGTGAAGACGCCGCAGCGCTGGTCGCGTTGTGGTCCGAGTGTGTCGGCGCGAGCCGCGACGAGGGATCCGAGGCTTTCACCCAGCAATCGCTGTGGCGTGAGCCCGGCGTAGCCGAGGCCGCGTCGGCTCTTGACCTGACTCTCAGCCGTCCTGACAAGCGTGTCATCGTTGCGCTCGTCGACGGCGAGATCGTCGGCGCCACGGTGTGCGATATCAGCACCCTGACGCCCATCAATCTGACCCGCATCCTGATCGTCACCGAGATCCAGGTGTCGCCGCGATTCCGTCGTCGCTCGGTTGCGTCCACCTTGCTGTCCGCCGCGGCGAGCTACG
>JBBSSC010000073.1:0-8490 GCA_038242465.1 Propionibacteriales bacterium
CGGACGTGGCGGTCGCGACGATGCGCGCGCGGGGCGTCATGCCCATGTCCGAGCCGGCCTTCTCTGAGCCGACGAGCACCAGCGCGGCGCCGTCGACGATGCCGGAGCTGTTGCCGCCGTGGTGGACGTGGTTGATCTTCTCCACCCAGTGGTACTTCTGCAGCGCGACGGCGTTGAAGCCGCCCATCTCGCCGACTCCGGCGAACGCCGGGCCGAGCTTGCCGAGGCCCTCGACGGTGCTGCCGGGGCGCATGTGCTCGTCGTTGTCCAGCAGGACGATGCCGTTCTGGTCCTTGACCGGCACGATGGAGCGCTTGAAGTAACCGTTGTCCCACGCGTGCTTGGACAGCTCCTGTGAGCGCACGGCATACGCGTCGACGATCTCGCGGGTGAAGCCCTCGATGGTCGCGATCAGGTCCGCGCCCACGCCCTGCGGGACGAAGTAGTTGTCGTAGTTGGTGGCCGGGTCCAGGGCCCAGGCGCCGCCGTCGGAGCCCATCGGCACGCGCGACATCGACTCGACGCCGCCGGCGATGACGAGCTCGTCCCAGCCGGAGCGCACCTTCTGCGCGGCGATGTTGACGGCCTCGAGGCCCGACGCGCAGAAGCGGTTGAGCTGCACACCAGCGACGGAGTCGGGCAGGCCGGCCGCGAGGGCTGCGGTCTTCGCGATATCGGCGCCCTGATCACCCACGGGCGAGACGCAACCGAGGATGAGATCCTCGATGCCGTCGGTGTCGAGCGTGGGGTTTCGCGTGCGGATCTCGTCGATCAGGCCCGTGACCAGCGAGATCGGCTTGACCTCGTGGAGGGATCCTGACTTCTTGCCGCGACCACGGGGGGTGCGGATGGCGTCGTAGACGAAGGCCTCGGTCATGAAGAGTTCCTTACAGATCGGACTCGCAGAATCGGAATGGTGGCGCAGAATCAAGTAAATGACTCGTCACCAACAGTGACGGTTTCGATTGTGACACCAACACTGTCAAAGTCCAAGGGCTCGAGCCGTGTGACTCGTCTCTCCCGGGACGGCGTGCCCTAGTGTCGACATCATGACCACGACTGCGAACGAGACGATGAGCGTCGAACAGCTCGCCTCACGCGTGGGGATGTCGGTGCGCACGGTCCGCTTCTACGCGGGCCGCGGTCTGATCCCGCCGCCGCGACGCGAAGGCCGCAATGGCTTTTACGGCCCCGACCATCTCGCCCGTCTCGAGCTCGTTCGCGAGCTGCAGGCGCACGGCTTCACCCTCTCGGCGATCGAAGGCTATCTCGAGAACATCCCGAGCGATGCCACTCCCGAACAGGTCGCGCTGCATCGCACCCTGCTCGCGCCCTGGATGGCCGATCGGCCCGAGGAGCTCGACCGCTCCGCCCTTGAGCTGCGGGCGGGGCGCGAGCTGACAGATCACGACATCGAGATGCTGGTGGCGCTCGGAGTCGTCGAGCCGACGGTTGCCGAGGATGTCTTCCGGGTCGCGCCGGCTCACCTCGCGGTGGGCATCCAGTTCATCGATACCGACATGCCGATCGAGGTCGCTCACGCTTCACGACGGATCTTCGACGAGGCGGGCAAGGCTGTCGCGCAGGAGATCACCGAGGTCTTCCGGACCATGTGGTGGCCGCAGCTGCGCTCGTCGGGCCGTCCACCCGAGGACATCACGGCGCTGGTCGAGCGGTTCAAGCCGCTGACGATCCAGGCCCTCGTGACGGCCTATGAAACGGCCGTCGACGAGGCCAAGCGTGAAACCGTGCGGCGCCGCACCTGACGGTCACCCGCTGAGCCGGTCGGTCAGACGCCCATCGAGCGTCCGACGATCTCCTTCATGATCTCGGTCGTGCCGCCGTAGATCGTCTGGATACGGGTGTCGAGGTATGCCTTCGAGATCGGGTACTCGGTCATGTAGCCATAGCCTCCGTGCAGCTGGAGGCACTGATCGGCGGTCTTCTTCTGCAGCTCGGTCGTCCACCACTTGCCCATCGCGGCATCCTCGACGGTCAGCGTTCCGGCGTTGAGCTCAGTGATGGAGCGGTCGACGAACACCTGGGCGATCTGCTGCTCGGTCTCGAGCTCGGCCAGCGTGAAGCGCGAATTCTGGAACGAGCCGATCGGCTTGCCGAAAGCCTTGCGCTCCTTGACATAGTCCAAGGTCATGTCGATCATCGTGCGGCATGCGGCGGCGGCCACGACCGAGATGGTCAGACGCTCCTGCGGCAGCTTCTCGAGCAGGTGCAGGAAGCCCTTGCCCTCTTCGCCGACGGTGTTGGTGAGCGGGACGCGCACATTGTCGAAGAACAGCTCCGCGGTGTCCTGCGCCTTGAGTCCGATCTTGTCGAGGTTGCGACCACGCTCGAAACCCTCCATCCCGCGCTCGAGCGCGATCAGGGTGAAGCCCAGCGCGCCAGCATCCGGATCAGTCTTGCAGACCACAATCACGAAATCGGCCAAGATGCCGTTCGAGATGAACGTCTTGGAGCCGTTGACGACCCAGTGATCACCATCCTTGGTCGCGGTGGTCTGGATGCCCTGCAGGTCCGAGCCCGTGCCGGGCTCGGTCATCGCGATCGCGGTGATCATCTCGCCCGTGCAGAACTTCGGGAACCAGCGCTGCTTCTGCTCGTCCGTGGCGTACGACAGCAGATAGGCCGAGACAAGGTCGGTATGAAGCGCGAAGCCCACGCCGCTCGCGCCGATGCGCGTGAGCTCTTCCTGGACGATTGCGTTGAAGCGGAAGTCGGACACGCCGCCGCCGCCGAGCTCCTCGGGCATCATGAAACCGAGCAGGCCCAGCTCGCCGGCTTTGAGCCACACATCGCGCGGGACGATGCTGTCCTTCTCCCACTGGTCGTGGTGCGGCGCGATCTCCTTTTCGCAGAAGGTGCGCATCGTGTCGCGGAACGCTTCGTGGTCATCCTCGAAGATATGGCGCTTCATGGGTTCCTGCTTCCTGTGTTTCGGATGGTCAGACGGCCTGGACGGCGACGCCGTCGGCAATGAGCTGGTCGACATCGGCGATGCCCCAGGCGGTGAGCGCCGCGAGCGTGCTGGCGCCCGCGGCTTCGGGAGAGGTCGTGAGCGTGGCCGGTGTCGCGGAGAATCGCGGCGCCGGCGCCGGCTGCGTCAGCCCATCCTCCTCGACGAAGGTGCCGCGCGCGACGTTGTGAGGATGCGCATACGCCTCGGTCAGGCTCAGGACAGGACTGACACAGGCATCGGTGCCGTCGAAGATCTCTTCCCATGCGGCGCGAGTGCGAGTCGCGAAGGTCTGCGCGAACAGCGTCCGCAGCTCGGCCCAGCGCGTCACGTCATAGCGGTCGGGAGCATCGGCGATACCAAGCCCCGCGGTCAGCGCAGCGTAGAACTGCGGCTCGAGCGGACCGACCGACATCCAGCCACCGTCCGAGGTCTCGAAGACGTCATAGAACGGGGTGCCCGTGTCGAGCAAGTTGGTGCCGCGCTGGTCGTTCCAGCCGCCGGACTGCTGCATCGAGATGATCATCGACATCAGGTGGGCCGTGCCATCGGTGATCGCAGCGTCGACGACCTGGCCCTCGCCGGTCGTGCGGGCGTGGGTCAGCGCGGCCAGCAGCCCCGTCACCAGATATAGCGAGCCTCCCGCGAAGTCTCCGACGAGGTTGAGCGGGACCTGTGGGGGTCCTCCTGCGCGTCCGATCGCGCCGAGCGCCCCGGCGACCGAGATGTAGTTGATGTCATGGCCGGCCGTCTGGGCCAGCGGGCCGTCCTGGCCCCATCCGGTCATTCGTCCGTAGACGAGCTGCGGCCGGCGCGCGTGGCAATCGGCGGGGCCCAGGCCGAGCCGTTCAGTGACACCGGGGCGGAGTCCTTCGATTAGGATGTCCGCCGATTCGACCAGGTCGAGCACGGTCTCGACACCGCGCGGATTCTTCAGGTCGATTGCTACCGAGGGGCGGCCGCGGCCAAGGATGTCTTTTGCCGCGGGCCCCAGCTGAAGGGCATTGCCACCCGGGCGGTCGACGCGGATGACGTCCGCACCGAGATCGGCGAGCAGCATGGCGGCGAAGGGGCCCGGACCGATGCCGACAAGCTCGACGACGCGAACGCCGTGCAGGGGTCCGGAGGCGGAAGATGAGATCACCTTGAGAATTGTGACAGTAAGACTGTCACGGTTCAAGAGTATTTGAGATACTCACGGTATCTTGATCTGACATCATGGATGTCACATGACCTCTCAGCACCCTCGAAAGGACGGCCTCATGCTCTCGGAGCTGGTCTACACACGTAAGGGCTCGGGCGAGCCACTGGTCCTCTTCCACGGCATCGGCCACCGGCGCCAGGCCTGGGCTCCCGTCCTGGATCTGCGCGCGGAGTCATATGACGTCATCGCGGTCGATCTCGCGGGCTTCGGTCAGTCACCCGGCTACCCCGCCGGCACCGCGTACACGATGGACAATGCGGCAGCCGATATCTCGGCCAACTTCGCAGCCTGGGGCATCCAGAAGCCCCACGTCGTCGGCAATTCGTTAGGCGGCGCGATCGCCCTCGAGCTCGGCGCGCGAGGCCTCGTCCGGTCGGTCACGGCACTCAGCCCGGCCGGATTCTTCCGCGGCGCCGACCGTGTCGCGGCGCTGCTGACCCTGCTGACCCTGCGGCTCAGCGCGCAGCTGATGCCCTCACGCGTCCTGCGCGCCATCTCCCGCAGCAAGCTGGGCCGTCGCCTGATCGGCTACGTCCTTTACACCCATCCCGAGCGCCTCACCGCCGATGAGGTCTACGGCGACTCGCTCGCGCTCAAGAACGCCTCGGGCTTCGCCGGCACCCTCAAGTCCGGCACGACGTACAAGTTCACCGACCGCGTCCCGGTGCCGACGACGGTCGCCTGGGGCACCCGCGACCGCATCTTGTTCTACGCCCAGTCTGCCCTCGCCCAAGAACGCCTGCCCGGCGCCCACCACGTCGCCCTCCCCCACTGCGGCCACGTCCCCATGATCGACGACCCGGCCCTGATCGTCAGAGTCATCCAGCAGACCACCAAAAAGACAAAAACCACCAAAACCGCAAAAGCGGCGTAGCGGACGACAGGCCCACTCAACGCAGGATGCCGGCTTTGGCACCCCCGACCCGACCGCCGCGGGCCTCCGACCTCCGGCATTTTTCCTAGCGTCCTTTTGTTCTCAACGACGTGGATGCTTACGAGTCAGTCGTCATCGGGGCCGGGCAGGCGGGCCTCTCGGCGTCATTCCACCTCGCCCGTCTGGGTGTTTGCCATGTCGTGCTCGACGCCAATGCCCATGCCGGCGGAGCGTGGCAGCACCGGTGGGATGCCCTGACGATGCACGATGTGCACGGCGTCGCCGATCTGCCAGGGGCCGAGATACCCCCCGCTTCAGGACCCGAGCCGGCCAACGAGTTCGTGCCGACCTACTTCGCCGGCTACGAGGCGCGGTTCGATCTGCCGGTCGAGCGGCCAGTCAGGGTGCGACGGGTGCGGGACGTCGACGGATTGCTCGTCGTCGAGGCCGATGACCGAGCGTGGACCACCAGGACGCTCGTCAACGCGACGGGGACGTGGACGCGACCGTTCATCCCGCACCTGCCCGGCATGGAAACCTTTGTCGGCGAGCAGCTGCACACCTCCGACTATCCGGGGCCCGCGCACTTCCGCGGCAAACGGGTCGTGGTCGTCGGAGGAGGCGCATCGGCGGTGCAGTTCATCGGCGCGCTCGCCCCGATCGCCCGGACGGTGTGGGTCACGCGCCGCGAACCGGTCTGGAACAACTCGAAGTTCACCCCCGAGCTGGGCCGGATGGTCGTCTCGAAGGTCGAGGCACGGGTGCGCCAAGGTCTGCCGCCGCGCAGCGTCGTCAGCGTTACGGGCCTGATGCTGCGCGAGCAGGAGCGCGTGGCCGAACTGCTCGGCGCCTATGCAGATCCGAGATCCATGTTCAGCACCGTCGAGCCCCATGGCGTGCGGTGGGCCGATGGTGGCTTCGAGCGCGCCGACACCATCATCTGGGCCACGGGCTTCCGCCCGGCAATCGAGCATCTCGGGCCGCTGCATCTGCGCAGCCCGCTCGGCGGGATCCAGCTCGACGGCCCCCCGCACGCGGGAGGTACCCCCACTACGGCGTTGGTCGACCCGCGCGTTCAGATGGTCGGCTACGGCCCGTCGGCCAGCACGATAGGTGCCAACCGGGCCGGACGCGCGGCGGCCCGCGGCGTTGTGGCGAGTCTCAGACCTGCGTCGCCAGACGGCCGGACACTGGCAGCCACTCCCGCACCGTGATCTCGGCGACAAGGCCTCCGATGACGAACGGGTCGTTGCCGATCAGCTCGCGCGCCTCAGCCTCGGACGGAGCATCGAACACCAGCAGCGCGGCCGGCTCGCCCCCTATGTGGGGGCCCGACAGCAGGACGCCGCCCCGCTCGCTCAGCTCGTCGAGGTACTCGCGGTGGGCCGGACGGGTCGCATCGCGCGCCTCGGTCGTATCGGCGACATACGTGTAGGTCGTAGCGAAGAAGGGCATACCCGGATTCTCTCAGAGCGTCGGAACCACCATCGGCGTGCCCGTGACGGGATCCGGCACGACGATGCACGGCAGGTCGAACACATCGGCCATGAGCCCTGCGTCGACCACCTCGGTGGGAGGGCCCGCGGCCACGATGCGCCCGTCCTTCATCGCCACCAGATGATCGGCGTACCGACACGCCTGATTGATGTCGTGCAGGACGGCCACGACGGTCCGACCCGCATCGCGAAGCTCGGCCAGCATCCGCAGCAGCTGGTACTGGTGCGTCAGATCCAGAAAGGTCGTCGGTTCGTCGAGCAGCAGGTGGCCGGTTTCCTGCGCCAGCACCATCGCGATCCATACTCGCTGTCGCTGACCGCCCGACAGCGAGTCGACCTCGCGGTCGGCCAGCTCCGTGGCGCCCGCCGCGGCCAGTGCCGCGTCGACGGCGCGCTCGTCCTCGGCGGACCACGTCGACCAGATGCTCTGATGCGGATAGCGACCCCGGGCCACGAGCTGGCGCGACCGGATGTTCTCCGGAACCTCGAGCCCCTGCGGCAGGAACCCCACCTCGCGCGCAAGGGCCTTGGGCCGCAGGTCCGCGACATCGCGGCCGTCGAGGAGCACGGCCCCGGCCGACGGCGGCAGCAGCCGTACGAGCGCACGCAGCATCGTCGACTTGCCGCAGGCATTCGCGCCGACAACCGCCGTGAAGCGGCCGTCGGGCACGTCGAGGTCGAGCCCCGATGCGACGATGCGATCGCCGTAGCCGAGTGTGATGTCACGCGCGGACAGTCGTGTGGTCATGGTCGTCCCACTTCCCGAAAAAGCAGCCACAGCAGATATGCACCGCCGACGGCGGTGGTGATGACGCCGACGGGCAGCGACTTGGCAGCAGGCAGCACCTGCGCAACCAAATCGGCCAACAGCAAGAGAAAAGCCCCGCTCGCGGCCGCGGGTACTAGCGCTACTCCCGGCGAACCAGTCAGCCGGCGACCAATTTGCGGTGCCGCCAGCGCGATGAAGACAATGGGCCCGGCGACGGCGGTCACGGTCGCGGTGAACCCCACTCCCACGATCACCAGCAGCAAGCGCAACCGTGCGAGCCCCACGCCCGATGTGATCGCGAGCTCATCGCCGAGCGTCGCCTGCGCGGTCGCCCGCCACAGGCACATGATCGCCACGGTCATCGCGGCGAGCACGACGAGCGGGACCTGGAGATCATCCCAGCCGACCCCGTTGAGGGAGCCGGCACTCCAGAATGTCGCGGCGATCGCGATATCGCGGTCGGCCAGCAGCACGATCCACGAGTTCAACGCCGTCAGCATCGCGTTGACCGCGATGCCGATGACGATGAGCCGCAGACCGCTGAACCCCGATTTCAGTGACAGCACGTAGATGACCAGCGCGGCGACCAGCCCGCCGAGCACCGAGAGCGCCGCGAGCTGGGTAGAGGTGGCGCTCAGGACCGTGATCGCCACGAGCGCCCCCGTGTACGCGCCTGCATCGAGTCCGATGACATCCGGGCTACCGAGCGGATTGCGGGTCAGCCCCTGGAAGATCGCCCCGGCCAGTCCGAGCACGGCACCGAACACGATGCCTGCGATGACCCGCGGCAGCCGCCATTGCTGCACGACGAGGGAGCCGTCGCCGCCGACCAGGCCCGTCAGCATCTCGCCGGGCGTGTCCCAGGATGCTCCGCGACACAACGCGACACCGGCCAGCATGACGGTCAGGGCAGCCAGCGCGGCGACCGCGACGGTGACCCGGACGTCGATGCGGGCGCTGATCGGGCCTTTGCGGATCACGATGCTCACAGCGCCGCCGCTCCGTACCGTCGTACGGCCCAGATCAGCGCGGGCGCGCCGATGAACGCCGTGACGACGGCGACCGGCATCTCACCCGTCGGCAGCAGTACGCGCGCGAGCACATCGGAACCGACCAGCAGGACGGGACCGAGAACGAGCGACAGCCCCAGCAGCCACGCGATCGAGCCGGACGCGA
>JBBSSC010000074.1:0-8470 GCA_038242465.1 Propionibacteriales bacterium
AAGGATCTACGGAGCTCAATCGTCGCCTCGGCGACCGCGGCTGGGTGCAGCTCCTGTCCAAGCACGACCGGATCCTGACCAAGGCCATCGAGGCCCACGCGGGTCATGTCATCAAGAAGCAGGGCGACGGTTTCATGGTCGCGTTCGCAGAGGCCACGCACGCAGCGGATGCCGCGCGCGATACCCAGCGCCGTCTCGCCCGCGTCAGGACGGGCAAGCTCGCGGACGTTAAGGTCCGCATCGGAGCGCACAGGGGCCCTGCGGTGCACCGCGATGGCGATCTGTTCGGTCGCCATGTCGCATTCGCTGCCCGCGTCGCGGCGCAGGCAGCCGGCGGGGAGGTGCTGGTCAGTGAGGCCGTGCGCGCCGCGCTGCCGGACGATGCCCCGACCGCGGGAACGCGTGAGGCCGCCCTCAAGGGCTTTCCGGGCACGCAGCGGCTGCACGTGCTCGACTGGCGACCTCAGAACTCGGGCAGCCTCGGTACGTAAGGCGTTTCTAGTGCGGCCATTTCGTCGTCGTTCAGGACGACGTCCAGCGAAGCGATGGCGTCGTCGAGATGGAGCTGACGGGTGACGCCGACGATAGGGGCCGTCACGGCCTGTTTCTGTCGCACCCACGCGAGCGCGACCTGCGCGCGCGAGACACCACGATCCGCGGAGATCTTGCCGACGGCCGCCGAGATCTCACGATCGGACTCTTCGGCCTGGCGGTAGAACCTCTTGCCGAACTCGTCGCTGTCGCTGCGGCTTGTGCTGAGATCGTCCCACTCCCGCGTCAGGCGACCGCGCGCCAACGGGCTCCACGGGATAACGCCGATGCCCTCGTCGAGGCAGAAGGGATGCATCTCGCGTTCCTCCTCGCGCTGGACCAGGTTGTACTGGTCCTGCATCGAGATGAACGGGGTCCAGCCGTTGAGGTCGGCCGCGTGCTGGGCCTGGGCGAGCTGCCACGTCCACATCGACGATGCCCCGATGAACCGCGCCTTGCCGCACTGTACGACGTGGTCGAGGGCTTCCATGGTCTCCTCGATCGGGGACATCCGGATCCCAACGGTGGATCTGGTACAGATCGATGTAGTCGGTCCCGAGCCGCCGTAGGCTTTCATCGATCTGCGTGGCGATCGCGGCGGCCGAGAGCCCACCGCTCGCCGGGTCGCCTCCCATCGGCATGAACACCTTGGTCGCGATGACGATGTCCTGACGTCGGGCGAAGTCGCCCAGCGCTCGGCCGACGATCTCCTCGCTCGATCCGTCCGAGTACATGTTGGCCGTGTCGAAGGTCGTGATCCCCGCCTCGAGCGCCTGTCGGATGAATGGGCGGCTCTCCTCTTCAGGCAATGACCAGGGATGCGTCCCGCGCCCCGGATCGCCGAAGCTCATGCAGCCGAGGATGATGGCGGAGACTTCGAGGTCGCTGGTGCCCAGCGCGACGGATTTCATGACCCCATCATGTGCCCTCGGTCACGCTACCTGCGCTTGTATCCCCCGAAGGGGCTATGAAAACCGGGGACCTAGGTCCCCGCCAGATGGTTCGGATGGGCCATTCTTGCCGTTAGACCAGAATCTTCCGGCGACAAGTTCATAAGATGCTTGCCAGGGAGTTGGGATATGACCGCTACACGCGAACGAACGTTTTCAGCGCTGCGAGCGCTGCCGTCGCTGACCGCCGCCACCACGGCGATGTTCGGCTGCGCGTCGATCCTGCTGGTCTTGGGCGCCATCGCGTGGCAGCCGGGCAAGAATCCGCGCTGGCTCATCGTGTCGCTCGCGTTTGTGTCCTTGCTGTTCGTCGTCTGGGCGCTGAAGCGTGGACCCCGATTCACGCGGGTCGAGGCGCTCGGCATGGCGTCGATCCAGCTCTTTGCGATCGGATGCCTGACGTGGACCACGCACCTGCCCATGGGTGCGTTCGCCAATGGCACAGTGCTGCCGATCATCGGTGTCTACGTCACCTGGTTCCTCCACCCCATCGCCGGCCGCATCGTCCTCTTCTTCGGCGCAGCGTGGTGGTTTGTCGCGATCCTCCACCAAGACCGTTCCGTCCTGATCCCGTTCGCGATCACGCTGCTGGTCCAGACGATCATCGCGATCGAGGTCCTCTCGCGGGTTAAGGCCCGGATGGATCGAGTGGCGCGCACCGATGCGCTGACCGGCACGCTCAATCGTCTCGGCGTCACCGAGATCGTCGAGCGCGAGCTCAACCGCGCATCGCGCAAAGATGAGTCGCTGTGCGTCGTCGCGGTCGACCTCGACGGCCTGCGCACCGTCAACAACACGTTGGGCCACCTCGCGGGCGACCGCCTGCTCGAGAGCTCAAGCCGTCATTGGAGCAAGGGCATGCGCCGCCGCGACTCGATCGGACGCGTCGGCGGCGACGAGTTCCTGTTCGTGCTGCCGTCAACCTCGCCGCAAGAAGCCGATCTGATGATGCGGCGCCTCGCGGAGACATCGCCCGGCGCGTGGTCGGCGGGTATCGCGAAGGCCACCAGCAGCGACACCTTCGAGTCGATCCTCGAGCGCGCCGATCGCCGGATGTACGAGCAGAAGGCCGCACGTCAGTCTACTGAGGTGCCTCGTTAGCGGCTCGGATCTACCGTGGTGCCATGAGCGATGGAGCCGATGAGCGACATACCCGGCCCGAGGGCGTCAGCGACCACACCGTCGAGGCGCTCGGCAAGCTGAGCGAGGCCCTCGAGGTCGTCGAAGAGGCGCGCGGGCTGCTGTACGCATTCCATCGGCGCACCGGCGAGGCCGATCTGATGCTTGGCGATGCCGTCGACCTGCTGCGGGAGGCAGGCCATGGCGAGATCGCCGACGGTATCTCGACCGATCTCGTGGGCCGCAACATTATCGAAGGACGCTGGTCATTTCAGATCGTCGAGGACTATGACGCCAACTACTACGACGCCTTCAAGCAGCATGAGAAAGATGCGCGCGAGGAGCTGGCGCAGGGACGCCCCCACCTGTTCGAGTCCGAGATGAAACAGGACCGCCGCACCCACGGCCGGCGCCACCACGAGGCGACGCCGGACGGCGTCTAGGTGCGATTCTCCGCGATATAGGCCAGCCGCTTGAGCGTCTCGACGTTGCGCAGCTTGATCGCGGCGGCACGTATCGGCTTCGGCATGAGGCGGGCAGGGCCCTCGAGAGCGTCCTCCTCCATCGTCACGACGCAGCCGGCACTCGACGCCTCGACGGACAGCTTGACGAGAGCCGTGCCGATGGGCCAGGCGCGAGCCTCGAGCACCATGTGGGTCGGCGGACTCCACTCCACGACGGATGTGGTGTCGTCGAGCAGGGCGGGCCAGGCGCCGACCGAGTGGTGCAGGACCGCACCCACCTCGGGCCAGTGATCGTCGACGTCGCGCATGCGCGATGCACCCACGACCCACGTCGGATAGAGCCAGCCATCGGCGAGGACGGCGAAGACCCGGTCGGGGGGACAGGCGAACTCAGCGCTGACGGGGTTCATGGGGCTCCTAATGTCATGGCAGGAATTGAGTCACTGGGGTGATTACCCCAGAAGCGATCGGGTACTCCGACAGAAGCCGACGAAAGGATTCCTCATGGGACTCGATGACAAGATCAGCAATGCAACCGAAGACGCCAAGGGCAAGATGAAGGAAGCCACTGGCAAGGCGACAGACGACGAATCCATGGAAGCCGAAGGCAAGGGCGACCAGGTTAAGTCCGACATCAAGGGCGCCGGCGAGAAGATCAAGGACGCCTTCAAGCACTGAGGACGTCACCCGCCTGAGCGCACCGACCATCCGTGGTCGGTGCGCTTTTGCGTTGTCCCGTAACGCCTGCAATAGCGGGCAGGTATGGCGCTGTAATGATCCGGGGCGCCTCGAACGCGTCAGGAGCCTCTGGCTGGACCGATAGAATCGGCCTCCGGTCAAGTGCATGGAAGGGGCTTTCGTGGACGTCCATGACCTCGACCGGTACTTGCTCGTCGGTGCTGCGGTCCTGATCTTGGCCGTGCTCGCGGTGCGCCTCTCGGTCAGCATCGGCCTGCCCTCGCTGCTGGTCTACCTAGGACTCGGTCTCCTGCTGGGCAGTTCAGGTCTCGGAATCGAATTCGCAGACGCCGATCTGGCCCATGCGCTCGGCTTTGGCGGCCTCGTGCTGATCCTCGCCGAGGGGGGACTCACCACGAAGTGGGAGCATCTCAAGCCCAATCTCGGCTACGGACTGCTGTTGGCGACTCTCGGCTCGGCCATCAGCGTCATCGTCGTGGCTGTCGCTGCGCACGTCTTGCTCGGGATGGAGTGGGAGCTCGCGGTGCTACTGGCGGCGGTGCTGACCCCGACGGATGCCGCCGCAGTGTTCTCGGTGCTGCGCACAGTGCCGCTGAAATCTCGGGTGACAGGCGCGCTCGAGGCCGAGTCGGGCCTCAACGACGCGCCGATCGTTGTGCTGGTCGTCGCGATCAGCGCGGGCGACGTCGCCGACCGCGGCCTCGGCTATCTGGTTGGCATCGTCATCTTCGAGCTGATCGTGGGTGGGCTGCTCGGCATCGCGATCGGCTGGCTCGGTGCCTATCTGTTGCGGCGGGTCGCTCTTCCCGCCTCGGGCCTGTACCCGCTTGTGGTCTTCGCCTTCGCAGTGCTCGCCTATGGTGTGGCTGCCGGCGTGCATGCCAGCGGATTCGCGGCGGTTTACATCGCGGCGCTGATCCTCGGAAACGCCGAACTGCCTCACCGGACCGCGACGCGATCATTCGTCGAGGGCATCGGCTGGCTGGCCCAGATCGGCCTGTTCGTGATGCTGGGCCTGCTCGCGAGCCCCGCCGAACTGCAGTGGTGGCATTTCTGGCACGGACTGGTCATCGGCGCGGTGCTGACCTTCGTCGCCCGGCCGTTGACGGTCATGGCGTGTGCCGTGTGGTTCGGACGCACCGGGCGCGAGCAGATCTTCGTGGGGTGGGCGGGCCTGCGCGGCGCGGTTCCCATCGTCCTGGCGACGATTCCCCTTGCGGCGGGGGTCGCGGGTGCGCGCGATCTGTTCAACGTCGTCTTCGTCGCTGTCGTGATCTACACGCTGGTGCAGGCCGCGCCGATGGCCCAGTTGGCGAAGGCCTGCGGGGTGCTGAGCGACCGAGCTCGCGACGTCGAGGTCGAGGCGGCGCCCCTCGATCGGGTGGCGGCTGATCTTCTTCAGATCCGGGTGCCGGTGGGCTCCAAGCTCATCGGCGTGGAGATAGGCGAGCTGCGATTGCCCGTCGGGGCATCCGTATCGCTCGTCGTGCGCGACTCCAGGACGTTCGTGCCGCATCGCACGGATCGCATCGTGCTCCATGACGATCTGCTGGTCGTGGCCGAACGCTCGGTGCGCGAGCAGGCAGAGGCGCGGCTGCGTGCCGTCGGCAAATACGGACGCCTGGCCGGGTGGGGCACCTAAGCCTGAGCCGCGCCACCCCGGGAGCGATCTAGGCGAGCGGGATGACCGGCGTGCAGACCGGGATATCGCGATCGGTCTTGATCGTCGTCTCGGTCTCGGTCTTGAGCCCGCGGTAGTCGTCACCGATCACGACGATGACGCCGTCTTCGACCTGGATGTCGGCCGGCGCGTACTCGACCTGGTCCTTGAACTGCGCGGCGACGAGCTTGACCCGCGGATCCTCGGGATCGTCGGTCAGGATCGCGACCCGCTTGGGCTTGGTCGAGCTGATGCTGTTGCCGATCTGTCCGCCAAGGAAACCATTTGCCTGAAGGTTGATGAGCGCACGGTTGGCGAAGCCCGATCGGGCGGATGCATTGAAGACGTTGACCGTCACGACATTGCTGTCGAGCTCGGCGCCTGCCGCTACGACCGACTCCTTGCAGGTCGGCACCGCCTCGACGCTGTCGGAGCTCGAGGTCAAGAGGCGAAGGCCGACAAGGCTGCCGGCCACGAAGATCAATGCCGCGACGGCCAGTACCAAGGTCCCCGCGCGGTGGTGCTGAGTCATGCTTTCCTGCCGATTGAATGAACACGGGCGTGCAGCATGTTGCGCTGCTGAAGTGCGGCGCGCAAGGCGCGGTGGAGACCGTCTTCGAGGAACAGCTCGCCCTTCCAGCTGACGACGTGCGCGAACAGGTCGCCGAAGTAGGTTGAGTCATCGTCGAGCAGGTGCTCGAGATCAAGCTGAGTCTTGGTCGTCGTCAGGTCGTCGAGACGTACCTGGGAGGGGGAGATATCGGCCCACGTGCTCTGTGTCAGCCCGTGCTCCGGATAGGGTCGCCCCTCGCTCACCCTCCTAAAGATCACCCGGTCAGTGTAGACAGATGACCGCGCTGACGGCGGTAACCTGTCGTCATGACGACCCGCGATGATGCCCAGGATGCTGCCGACGACGCGGCTCGGGCCGCCGCAGAGGCGCAGGCCGCCGCCGAGGCAGCTCAGATGAAGGCCGATGAGCTCGCGGCCGTCGCTGCGCAGGCCAATGACGATGTGCCGCTCCCGGAGCCCGCCATCGTCTCCGCCGGGCAGTCGCCGGATTCCGCCAGCGAGATCGTCCAGCTCGTCACCGCGGGCTACGCCTTCGAGGGCACCGTGATCGAGATGGGGGCACTCGTCGACGGCGCAGGGTCCGAGCAGAAGGCGGTGCCGTCCGCGCAGGTTCGCATCCCGCTCGCGATGCTCAACCGCCACGGTCTCGTCGCGGGAGCCACCGGCACGGGTAAGACCAAGACGCTGCAAGTGCTGGCCGAGCAGATCGCGGCCCATGGAGTGCCGGTCTTCGCGGCCGACATCAAGGGCGATCTCTCGGGCATCGCTACGGCAGGCACGCCCAACGACAAGCTGCTCGAGCGCACCGCGAGCATCGGCCAGGACTGGCGACCCGCCGCCTCGGCGACGGAGTACTTCGCCCTCGGCGGCATCGGGATGGGCTTGCCCGTGCGCGCCACGATCGAGGCTTTCGGGCCGACGTTGCTGTCGAAGGTGCTGGGCCTCAACGCGACGCAGGAGTCATCGCTCGGCCTGGTCTTCCACTACGCCCGCAAGGCGTCGCTGTCGCTGATCGACCTCGACGATCTGCGGGCCGTGCTGACCCACCTGACGAGCGATGCCGGCAAGTCCGAGCTCAAGGACCTCGGCGGGCTCTCCTCGGCCACCGTCGGGGTCATCCTGCGCGAGCTGATCGGCTTCTCGGACCAGGGTGCCGACCAGTTCTTCGGCCAGCCCGAGATCGTCGTGTCTGACTTCCTGCGTATCGCACCCGACGGCCGCGGCGTCGTGTCGCTGCTCGAGGTGCCGGGCGTGCAGAACAAGCCCGCGCTGTTCTCGACCTTCTTGATGTATCTGCTGAACCAGCTCTTCAAGGAGCTTCCGGAGGTCGGTGACTCCGACAAGCCCAAGCTCGTGTTCTTCTTCGACGAGGCTCATCTGCTGTTCGCGGATGCTTCCGACGACTTCCTCGAGACCATCACGCAGACCGTGCGCCTGATCCGCTCCAAAGGCGTCGGTATTTTCTTCGTGACTCAGACCCCCAAGGACATCCCGAGCGACGTCCTGGCCCAACTGGGCTCACGGGTCCAGCACCAGCTCCGAGCCCACACACCGGATGCGGCGAAGGCGCTCAAGGCGACCATCTCTACCTACCCCAACACGACGTACGACCTCGAGGAGGTGCTCACCTCGCTGGGCATCGGCGAAGCCATCGTGACTGTCATGAGCGACAAGGGCGCTCCGACGCCCGTCGCGTGGACTCGTCTGCGCGCTCCCCAGGGCTCCATGGACCCGACGCCATCCGATCAGATCGAGGCGGCCGTCGCGGCGTCGCCGCTGCTGGCCAAGTACGGAACGGCGGTCAATTCGGAGTCGGCCAGCGAGATCCTCGACAGGCAGGGTCGGGCCGATGCTGCCGTCGCTGAGAAGGCTGCGGAGGACGCGCGCATCCAGAAGGAGGCCGAACGGCTCCGCAAGCGTGCCCCCGGCGGGACGAGGCGCTCGGCTCCGAGATCGCACAAGATGTCTCCTGTCGACCGGGCTGTCGGCGAGGCGAGCCGCACGATCGCGCGGGAGCTCATGAAGAACTTGTTCAAGCGGCGTAAGTGACAGGCAGTATTGTGGGCACTAGGGGCATGTCAGGGGCTGACTCCGGGAACATCCAGGGTCGGTTCTGGTTGTATTGACTGACCATCATCGCCAAGAATGGCAAGTAAGCGGCGCGATTTGGCGCCGTTTGTCGGGTACGGGCCCGGCCAAAAATTGGGAGGCGTGATGACGAAGTCGTCACAGGAGACAAGGCCGGAGGTTCCTGTGAGGACCCCGACGGCGTTCCTACGTCTGAAGCGCGGTGCCATCGAACTCACATTCCTCGGCATCCTTTATGTGGCCTACAGCGCCTCGCGCCTGCTCGCCTCCAATGACTTCGCCCCGGCTCGCGGGCGCGCCCTTGAGATCCTCAGCTTCGAGAAGGCCTGGCGCATCGACTTCGAGTCGTGGCTCGTCGACAAGTTCGTCCAGTACGACTGGCGGGG
>JBBSSC010000075.1:0-8462 GCA_038242465.1 Propionibacteriales bacterium
ACCAAGGCCCAGCGCCTGGCATGCAATGCGCATCTCGTGGCCCTCTATCTCGACTCAGACTCCCGCGTCATCGACCACGGCATGGCCAAGCGCATCTACGACCGCCACCAGCGGCTCATCCTCGCCCTGCGCGACGGCGGATGCGTTTTTCCAGGATGCGACAGGCCCCCCGCCTGGTGCGAGGCGCACCACCTCAACTTCTGGTCCGAAGACGGACCCACCGATATCGACAATGCCGCGCTTCTCTGCCACTTCCACCACTTTCTCGTCCACGAGGGCGAATGGATCGCAGTGATGGCCCCCGATGGCATCGTCGAGCTCATCCCGCCAGCACGCATCGACCCCGAACGAAAACCACGAAGACATTCGCGCTTCACCCAACAAAAACCCCGTGCCGCCTAGGCGGACAAGTGGCTCGCTCACCGTTTGGCGTGCGACCACTTGAGCAGTCGATCGACGGGCCAGGTCGTGATGATGCGCTCCACGGGAACGCCCGCCGCATCGGCCCACTCGGCACCGTAGTCGAGGAAGTCGAGCTGCCCCGGCGCGTGCGCATCGGTGTCGATCGCGAACAGGCATCCTGCGTCGAGCGCCATCGCAATCAGGTCGTCGGGTGGGTCATGCCGTTCGGGACGCGAGTTGATTTCTACCGCGACATCAAACTCGGCGCATGCCGCGAACACGGCCTTCGCATCGAAGGTCGACTGCGGTCGGGTGCCGCGATCGCCTTGCACGAGGCGACCGGTGCAGTGACCCAGCACATTGGTGTGAGGGTCTGCGACGGCAGTCATCATGCGACGGGTCATCGGCCGGCGGTCCATGCGCAGCTTGGAATGGACGCTCGCGATCACGACGTCGAGCCGCTCCAGCATCGCGTCGGTCTGGTCGAGACTTCCGTCATCGTGGATGTCGACCTCGATACCGCTGAGCAGGCGAAAGTCGTCGTACTGCGCATCGACCTGAGCCACGATGTCAAGTTGCTCCGCGAGTCGTTCGGCGCTCAACCCATTGGCGATCGTCAGCCGTGGAGAGTGGTCGGTCACCACCTGGTAGCTGCGACCGCGCCAGTTGGCAGCCCTGGCCATCTCCTCGATCGACGAGCCTCCGTCAGACCAGTTGGAGTGGCTGTGCAGGTCACCGATCAGCTGAGCACGTAGATCGGCGCCGCCTTCGGCCAATGGCGCCCGACCGGACTCGCGCAGCTCGGCGAGGTAGTCAGGTACCTCACCGTCAACCACCTGCCGAACGACACCGAAAGTGCGGTCACCGATGCCCTTGATGCGCTTGAGCCGACCGTCGCGGGCCTGCGCCGATACTTCATCGGCCGCCAGGTGCTCGATCGCTGCGGCCGCCTTGCGGAAGGCCTCGACTCGGTAGGTCTTCGCCTGCGACCGCTCGAGCCAGAACGCGATCTCCTTCAGGGCGGCAACAGCCGTCAGGTCATCCACCCTGACGAGCCTAGTACCGCGGCGAGCTAGAAGCCGAGCTTGCGCAGCTGCTTGGGATCGCGCTGCCAGTCCTTGGCGACCTTGACGTGAAGATCGAGGAAGACCGGTGTGCCGAGGATCTTCTCGATCTGCGCGCGCGAGTCGCTGCCGATCTGTCGCAGCCGGACACCCTGCTTGCCGATGATGATGCCCTTCTGGCTGTCGCGCTCGACGTAGACGTTGACGCGGACGTCGATCAGCGGCTTGTCGGCGGGGCGGTCGGCGCGCGGAACCATCTCGTCGACGATGACCGCGATGGAGTGCGGGAGCTCGTCGCGGACACCCTCGAGGGCGGACTCGCGGATGATCTCGGCGATCAGCGTCTCTTCGGGCTCATCGGTGAGCTGGCCACCCGGATACAACGCGGGCCCGTCGGGCAGCGTGTCGATCAACAAGTCGGCCAGCAGGTCGACCTGGTCGTTGGCGACAGCCGAGACCGGGATGATCTCCTGCCACTGCAGACCGAAATCTGCGCCGGCCTGCTGGATCGACAGCAGGTGATCGCGCAGCTTGTCGGGCTTGACCAGATCGATCTTGGTAGCGATCGCGAAGATCGGCTTGCGGCCGCCGCTCTTCTGCAGCTGGGCGAGCTCCTTGATCAGGAACTTGTCGCCCTCGCCGACGCTCTCATTGGCCGGCAGGCACATTCCGATCGTGTCGACCTCTGACCACGTCGAGCGGACGAGAGCGTTGAGGCGCTCGCCCAACAATGTGTGGGGCTTGTGCAGGCCGGGGGTGTCGATCAGGATCAGCTGGGCGTCATCTCGGTTGACGAGGCCGCGGATCGCGTGGCGGGTCGTCTGCGGCTTGGACGATGTGATGGCAATCTTGCCGCCGACCAGCGCATTCGTCAGCGTCGACTTGCCGGCATTGGGACGACCGACGAAGCAGGCGAAGCCCGACCTGTGCGGTGTTGCGGTCTGTGTCTCGGAGCTCATGTGGCCCTCTTTCATGTGGTCTTGACCCGGACGACTGCCCCGGCAGGATCGGCGAGGTACACGCGGACGCCGTGACCCGACACATCGCGCACCGCGGTGCCGTTGATGATCGGTTCGGGCACCATCTCGCCGACAAGCGCGGCGGCCTCGATGCCGGTCGCGCCGGACGAGACGGCCATCGCCACAGCCAGATCGAGTGCGTCGACGTGGATCGACGGTAGCTTGACGGTGGAGGCGACGTAGGTGCGGCCGTCTTGGTCGCGTACCGCCGCCCCGTGCTCTGCGTTGGTCCGCGCGCGGGAGCTCCGGGCGAGGGTCACCAACTTGGCGTCCTCAGGACTGAGATCCATGCTCGGAACCTTTCAATTCTTCGTTCAGGGGCTTGATGCGGCTGACAAGCACGTGCCCGATGCGGTTTCGGCGGCCGGAAGGGCCCTCAGCCTCGAAACGTAGTCCCTCGACCTCGACGACGCTCCCCCGGATGGGCACCTTGCCCAGGTGCTTGGCCATGAGACCGCCGACGGAATCAACGTCCTCGTCCTCGATCGGGATGTCGAAGAGGTCTTCGAGATCGTCGACCTCGAAGCGCGAGCTGACGCGCCACGAGCCATCGGCGAGCTGGACACTCGGCTCTGGCTCGGTGTCGTACTCGTCGGTGATCTCACCGACTATCTCTTCGAGGATGTCCTCGATCGTGATCATGCCGGCCGTGCCGCCGAACTCGTCGACGACGATCGCGACGTGCGTGTGCTGGGCCTGCATCTCCTTGAGTAGATCGTCGGCCGGCTTGGTGTCTGGCACGAACAAGCACGGTCGCGCGATCGACTCGATGCGCTCCGTGGTCTCGGCGACGTGATTGTCGAAGACCCGCTTGGTGATGTCCTTGAGATAGGCCATGCCGACGACATCGTCGAGGTTCTCGTCGATGACCGGCATGCGCGAGTAGCCGCTGCGCAGCGCGAGCGACATCGCCTGGCGCAGGGTCTTGTTGCGTTCGACGAACACCAGATCGGTGCGGGGCACCATGACTTCACGCACGATCGTGTCGCCGAGCTCGAACACCGACTGAAGCATCCGGCCCTCATCGGTCTCGATGACCGAGCTGGCCGCCGCAAGATCGACGAGCTCGCGGACCTCAACCTCAGAGGCGAACGGGCCCTCACTGAATCCCTTGCCGGGTGTGACCGCATTGCCCAAAAGAATCAGCAGCTGCGGGATAGGGCCGAGCAGGCGGGTGAGTGCGATGACCGGGAGCGCCGATGCCAGAGCGATCGACTCAGCGTGCTGACGGCCGAGGGTGCGCGGACCGACGCCGATCAGGACGAAGCTGACCACGACCATGATCGCCACCGCCACGGCGAAGCGGGGCCAGAGACCGTCGAGGTGATCGGCCACGAGGAGCGCCACCAGGACAATGCTCGCGGTCTCGGCGATAACCCGGAGCAGAAGCACCGAGTTGAGATATGCTGCGGGATCTTCGAGGATCTTCGCGAGCCGCCCAGCCCCCGAGCGGCCTTCGTCCTCGAGCTCTTCTGCACGCGCCTTGGAGAATGCCGAGATCGCCGCATCGACGCTCGCGAGCGTGCCAGCCACGACCGCGAGGAGCACAGACAGGACGATCGGCAAGGCGTTCACAGGACGGTACTCATCGGACGGTGCTCATCGGACGGTGCTCAATGAAGCGATACTCATCGCGCTTTGCTCAGATCGCACTTTGCTCACATCGAACTCTGCTCACATCGAACTCTGCTCACAGCGGTGCCATCACGCAATTTCGGGGTCGACGCCCGCGGCCGTCTGCTGCCACTCGAGCAGGAGGCGACCCTGGATGCCGAACATCTCCTTGTGCTCGTCGGGCTCCGCGTGGTCGTAGCCGAGCAGGTGCAGGATGCCGTGAACCGTCAGCAGCTCGACCTCGTCCTGCGTCGAGTGGCCAGCGGCCGGCGCCTGCTGCTCGGCAACCTGCGGGCATAACGCGATATCGCCGAGATAGCCCTCGGGGCTCTCCTCGGATTCGGTGCCCGGCGTCAGCTCATCCATCGGGAACGACAGCACGTCGGTAGGGCCCTTCTTATCCATCCACTGCTCGTTGAGCACCGTGATGGTGTCGGGATCGACGAGCCGCACGGTCAGCTCGGTGGCGGGATGCAGGCGCATCCGTCGCATCGTGAAGCGGCACAGGCGGGTCAGGCCGAAGACATCGACGTCGGCCCCGGACTCATTGAGTATGTCGACGTTCATGAGTCTCACCACCTGCCTCGCTCGAGCGTACGGTTCGAGGCGCAAGCGCCTCGAACTCCCCATAAGCGGCCACGATCTGCCCGACGAGCTTGTGCCGCACGACATCGGATGCCGAGAGGTGGGAGAAGTGGATGTCGCTGACGTCGTCGAGGATCTCTTGGACGACGCGCAGACCGCTCTTGTTGCCCGACGGGAGGTCGACCTGCGTGACATCGCCCGTGACGACCATCTTGGAGCCGAAGCCCAGCCTGGTCAGGAACATCTTCATCTGCTCGGGCGTCGTATTCTGCGCCTCGTCGAGGATGATGAACGCATCATTGAGACTTCTACCCCTCATATATGCCAGGGGTGCGACCTCGATGACGCCACTGGTCAGCAGCTTGGGGATGGTCTCGGGATCGATCATGTCGTGCAGCGCGTCGTACAGCGGACGCAGGTACGGATCGATCTTCTCGCTGAGCGAGCCGGGCAGGAAGCCCAGACGCTCGCCTGCCTCGACGGCCGGGCGGGTCAAGATGATGCGGGTGACCTCTTTGGCCTGTAGCGCCTGCACGGCCTTAGCCATCGCGAGATAGGTCTTGCCGGTGCCGGCGGGACCGATGCCGAAGACGATCGTGTGCTTGTCGATCGCATCGACGTAGCGCTTCTGGTTGACCGTCTTGGGGCGGATCGTGCGGCCTCGGCTGGACAGGATGTTGAGACTCAGCACCTCGGCGGGCTTCTCGCGGGTCTCGGTGCGCAGCATCGTGATGCTGCGCTCGACGGTCTCTCGCGACAAGTGCTGGCCCGTGCGGACGATCGTGACCAGCTCGTCGAGCAGGCGCTCGATGAGAGCCGCCTCGGACGGCGCGCCGGTCACCGTGATGGTGTTGCCGCGCGCATGGATCTGCGCCTCGAAAGAGGTCTCGATAAGCCGCAAGAACTCGTCGGCAGGGCCGAGGAGGGCAACGGCCGCGACGCTCGACGGAATCGTGAACGTGTGAGCGGGATGGAAGTCGTCAGTCATGTAGTCACAATCGTACGCGTGGGCTGGGACACCGCGCGACTCATCAGCCGGGGGGCCAGGTGAGATCGCGGCCCGCGAGGACGTGACCGTGCGCGTGGAAGACCGACTGTCCCGCATCGGCGCCCGTGTTGAACACCAGGCGGTAGGCCTCGTGCCCGGCCTCTGCTGCCACGCGCCGTGTCTGGACGAGCAGGGCCGCAGCGGCCTCGGGCGACGCAGCGGCGAGGCTCGCGATATCCGGCTCGTGCACCCGCGGGATGACCAGGACGTGCAACGGCGCCTGGCCGTTGATGTCGCGGAAGGCCACGGTGTGCTCGGTCTCGGACACGATCTCGGCGGGAATGTCACCCTCGACGATCTTGCAGAACAGGCAATCGGGGCTATAAGTCATTTGAAGGCATCCTTGATCTTGCCGAACACGCCCTTGTGGTGGCTGTCCATGATGGCAGCCGGTCGCTCTTCGTCGCGCAGCTTCGCGAGCTGCTCGAGCAGCGCCTTCTGCTGGTCGTCGAGGCGTGACGGGGTTTCGACCACGACCTGCACCTTGAGGTCACCGCGACCCGAGCTGCGCAGGCGCGGGACGCCGTAGCCCTTGATCGTCAGTGTGTCGCCCGACTGCGTGCCGGGCATGACGTCGAGTCCGACCAGACGATCGGCCTCGTCGGTGTCGAGCAAATCATCCTCGAGCGTCGACAGATCGAGGTGCGTGCCGAGCGCCGCCGCCGTCATGGGCAGCGTGATCTGGCAGAACAGCTGATCACCCTTGCGCTGGAACACAGGGTGCCGGTTGACGTTGATCTCGAGGTAGAGATCGCCGGCCGGTCCGCCGCCGGGACCGACCTCGCCCTCGCCGCTCAGCTGGATGCGGTTGCCCTCGTCGACACCCGCCGGGATCGTGACCGAGATCGACCGGCGCGACCGCACACGGCCCTCGCCGGCGCACTCAGCGCACGGATCGGGGATGACCGATCCGAAACCGTGGCATGTGGGGCACGGGCGCGAGGTCCGGATATCGCCCAGCAGCGAGCGCTGTACGTGCTGGACGTCGCCGTGGCCATGGCACGTGCGGCATGTCTCGGGCTGCGAGCCGTTCGCTGCACCGCTGCCTTCGCACGTCGTGCAGGTCACCGCGGTGTCGACTTTGATTTCGCGGGTCACACCGAATGCGGCCTCGGCCAGATCGATAGAGAGCCGCAGCAGTGCGTCTTGACCGCGCTGCTGACGAGAGCGCGGGCCCCGCTGTCCGTTCTGGCCGAAGAACGCATCCATGATGTCGTCGAAGTTGAAGCCTTGGGCGCCGCCGCCGAAACCGCCGCCACGGTTGTTCATCGGGTCGCCACCGCGGTCGTACGTCTGACGCTTGGCGGGGTCCGAGAGCACTTCGTACGCGATCGTGACCTCCTTGAACCGGTCGGAAGCGTCGGGTGCGTCGTTGACGTCGGGGTGAAACTGGCGCGCGAGCTTGCGATAAGCCTTCTTGAGCTCGTCTGCACCTGCATCGCGCTCGACGCCGAGTGTTGCGTAGTAGTCCTGTGCCATGAGTCCTAAGTGCCCTTGATCATTGGTAGAAGTCAGTTGTCCGCAAGCGTGCGGCCGACATAGCGGGCGACGGCGCCTACGGCGGCCATCGTTGCGGGATAGTCCATGCGGGTGGGTCCGACCGTGCCGAGGGTCGCGAGCGCCAGATCGTCTGAGCCGTATGCCGACGAGACGACCGTCGTGCTCGCAAGGCTCTCGTGTCCCGTCTCGCTGCCGATGCGCACCGACAGGCCGCTGGTGGCCTCCCCCAGCAGCTTGAGCAGGACGACCTGCTCCTCCATCGCTTCGAGCACGGGCTTGATCGCGGTGTCGAAGTCGCTGCCGAAGCGCGCCAGGTTGGCGGTACCGCCAACCGCGATGCGCTCGTCGGAGCGTTCGTTGGAGAAGGTCAGGGTCAGCGTCGTGACGATCGAGGTCACGACGGGACGGTCATTGGTCTCGAAGGTCTGAATCAGATCGGCGAGCCGCAGCGAAGCCTCTGGCAGCCGTTCGCCGACCGTCGCGCGGGTGATGCGCGAGCGCATGTCGGCAATGAGGTTTTCGGTCGGCGTCTCGGCGAGCTCGATGATGCGTTGCTCGACGCGCCCGCTGCTCGTGATGACGACAAGCAGGATGCGCGAGCCTTCGAGCGCCACGAGCTCGATATGGCGGACTGTCGAACGAGTCAGGGACGGGTACTGCACGATCGCGACCTGGTTGGTCAGCTGCGCCAGCACCTTGACGCTGCGCTGCACGATATCGTCGACATCGACCGCGCCAGTCAGGAATGTCTCGATCGCCCGGCGCTCCGCGGGAGACAGCGCCTTGACCGTCGAGAGTCGGTCGACGAACAGCCGGTAGCCCCTGTCTGTGGGGATGCGTCCGGCGCTCGTGTGCGGCTGTGTGATGTACCCCTCGTCCTCGAGAACGGCCATGTCGTTGCGAACGGTTGCGGGCGAGACGCCGAGCTGATGCCGGTCCAGCAGGGAGCGGGAGCCGACTGGCTCCTGAGTAGCCACATAGTCCTCGACGATCGCCCGGAGGACGTCGAGTCGTCGATCGTCAGACATTCCATCTCCTTTGGCGCGTCGCTTGGCACTCTCACCCATCAAGTGCCAGTCTAACGAGGTGGAGGGAATCAGGGAGACGACCGGCGGTCAGGTCATCGTGGATGGCGGTGATCGATCGCTCACGTACACGCCACGGCAGGTGACGCTCGACGACGGAACCACGATCGCGCACGAGTCGCAGGGCGGTGCGATGTCGTCGGTC
>JBBSSC010000076.1:0-8387 GCA_038242465.1 Propionibacteriales bacterium
GCGATCTCGATCGGCTTCGGCGATGATCGTGGCTTCGCCGCGGCACCCGGTCTCAACGAGGAGATGGGCGACGCCGTCAAGGCCGCCATCGCCTGGTGCAACGAGCAGGGCGGCATCAACGGCCGTCAGATCAAGGGCAACCAGTATGACGCCGCGTACACTAACGCCGCCGCCGTGATGCAGAAGTCGTGCAAGCAGGACTTCATGCTCGTCGGCCAGGGCTTCGCCTACGACGAGGCTGCCGAGCCGTTTCGCGTGGGATGCGACATGCCTTCCGTCGCGGCCTTCACCGTCGGCTCAAACGCCACGATGGGCCCGGACAAGTTCGAGTCGGTCCCGCGTCCGCTGGACTTCTACAACGGCACCCTCCTGACCTCGGACATGGAGGTGACTCCTGAGGCCAAGGCTGGAATCACGGCACTCGGCTCGTCGTCGCCGCCCATCCAGCTGAGTGCTGACGGTGTCATGGGCCACTTCAAGAAGCTCGGTGCCAAGGTCGAGAACTGCGGTGTCAGCCTCAGCCAGGACGGCGAGGCCAACTACGTGCCGTTCGCCGAGAAGCTCAAGAGCTGCGATGCATCGGCCCTCTGGGTCAGTGCCAGCCCCGGCCCGATCGTCTTCGGTCTGCTGGAGGCGCTGCAGCGCACAGAGGCCAACATGAAGTACGTCTTCGAGTCCACCTGGTACAGCGACACCACCGCGAAGTGGAATGCCCAGTCCAAGGCCGTCGATGGCTTGACGGCCGCGTTGGTCTTCCAGCCGCTGGAAAACGCCGATGTCGTGCCTGCGGTCAAGGACTACGTCGATCTGGTCGAGAAGGCCGGTGCCAAGCCGAGTGTCCTCGGCATGCAGGGCGTCTCCGCCTTTCTGCTGTGGGCCGACGTGGCCAAGGACTGCGGCTCCGATCTGACCCGCGACTGCATGGTCGAGGGACTGAAGGGTGTCAACGAGTGGACCGGTGGCGGTCTCCACGCGCCGTCGGATCCCGGTGGTAACAAGCCTCCGCACTGCGCGCTCGTCGTCGAGCTCACGGGGGACAAGTACAAGCAGGTCTTCCCCGAGAAGCGCGGTGAGTTCAACTGCGACGAGTCGAAGGTGGTCGAGAGCGACGCAACCGCTTACGGCGTGACGCTGGACGCCAACCGCGTGTCGACGAAGTTCGCCAAGAAGTAGCAGCACAGCAACATCCCCGCTTCGGCCGGGTGCATGAGCAACCGGCCGGGGCGGGGCTCCACCCGTCCGTGGCGACTTGGGAAGTGAGCCCCGTATGACCTTGTTCCTGACCTTCACCGTCTTTGGCCTCGTGCTGGGCTCGGTCTACGCGATCGCGGCCTCCGGCCTCGTGCTCACCTACAACACCTCGGGCATCTTCAACTTCGCCCACGGCGCACAGGCCATGATCGGCGCGTTCTTGTACTACCAGATCCACGTCGCTTGGGGAGTTCCGACGCTGATCACGGTGCTGATCCTGTTCCTCGGGGTCGGCCCGTTGATGGGCTATCTCCTGCACCGCTTCGTGATGAGCGGCCTGCGCGATGTCGCCGAGGTTACCAAGATCATCGTGACCGTCGCGATCCTGCTTGGATTCGTCTCGCTCTCGCACTGGGTGTGGAATCCGCAGGATGCCCGCATGACCGAGATGTTCTTCGGCGCCGACAGCTACGTCACGATCTTCGACGTGCGGATCCGCTACCACGAGATCATCTGCTTGCTCGCCGCAGCGGGTATCGCGATCGGCCTGCGGATGCTGTTCACCCGCTCCCGAATCGGCGTGCTGATGCGCGCCACGGTCGACGACCCCGATCTGCTGCGTCTCAACGGCCACGACCCCGAGCGGGTTGCCGCGATGTCGTGGGCACTGGGCTCGACGCTGGCGGTCCTCGCCGGCATCTTGATCACCCCCGTCGCGGGCGGCGCGCTCGAGGCCAACGCCCTCACGCTCCTCGTGATCGACGCCTTTGCCGCAGCCCTCTTCGGACGCCTCCGCAGCATCCCGCGCACCTTCGTCGGCGCGATGATCCTCGGACTCACGAGCACCTACCTCGTCGCCTACGCCCCGAGTGACTGGACGTGGATCAGCAATGTGCGTGACGCGCTGCCCATGATCATCCTGTTCATCGTCCTGCTTCTGTTGCCGCAGGACCGCCTTCGCGGCGCAGCGATCCGTACCCGCGAGCGCTACGAGGTCCCGACCGTCCGTCGTGCCGCCGCGTGGGCCGTTGCGATGGTCGTCATCACGGTGGCGTTCCGTCAGCTGATCGACGACTCGTCCGTCGGCACGCTGGCGCTGGGACTGTCTTTCGCGATCATCGCGCTGTCCGTCACGCTGCTCACCGGATATGCCGGCGAGCTCAATCTGGCCCCCGTCTCATTCGGCGCCGTCGCGACGATCGTGGCGTTCCACACCGGCATCGATGGTGAGGGACTGGACGCCCGCATGAACATCATGGGTCTCGTGCTGGGTGTGCTCGCCGCAGCCGCCACGGGCGCACTCGTCGCCCTGCCCGCGTTGCGTCTGCGGGGTCTCTACCTGGCACTGGCGACGCTCGCTTTCGGCGGCATCGTCAGCTCGATGGTGCTGCGTGAGACGCAGACTCGTTCATGGTTCGGTCACGACTTCGCGCTCTTCCCGCAGGGAAATCTGATCGTCTCGCCGCTCAAGATCGGCCCACTCGATCTCGGCAACCAAGACACGTTCCTGTACACCGTCGCAACGGTCTTCGCGGTGCTCAGCGTCGCAATCGTCGCGCTGCGCAACAGCGGCTACGGCCGACGGCTAGCGGCGATGAAGGACAGCCCGGCCGCCGCCGTGATGCTCGGGCAGCGCCTAGTGCGGCTGAAGCTGTCGGTCTTCATGATCTCGACGGGTATCGCGGGCCTCGGCGGAATCTTCATGTCAATGGCTCTGAGCTCGGTGACCGCGGAGCACTTCGTGTACCTCCTGAGCCTGTCCCTCGTGATGCTCACGGTCGTGGGTGGCATCGGCTACGTCAGCGGCGCGCTGTTCGGCGGTCTACTCGCGGGCGGCGGCTTCGCGCTCATCGTCGGATCGTTCAACGATCTGTCGATCAAGCACCCAATCCACGCGGACACCTACAGCATTCTGTCGAATCTGTTCCTGGTCGCAACGGCCCTGATCGGCATCGGCGTCGCCCAGAACCCCAGCGGCAACTTCGCCGGGATATTCCACGGCCATCGTTCGCTCGCCAAGGCCCCGGAGGTCCGGTACGCCGGGATCGCCGTGACCCTGGTGCTCTACGGCCTGGCCTACGTCGATGTCATCGGCACGTGGACCTTCGCGACGCTGGTGCTGGTTCTCTGGGGGGCTCTGCCCGCTCTCGGGAAGGCCTTCAGACCGAACAAGATGCTGTCGCCCGAAGCGCTTGCCGCGCGACAGGCACCACCCCGCGAGCTCATCGGCATCGATACGCCGTACCCCGAGGGGTTCGGGGAGCAGCTCGACCGCGAGCTCGGCCTGCCGGCCCGTCATCGTCCGGTTCCTGCGCCGTCACCAACCGCGTCGCTCGAGGCATCTGCCTCGGCCATCGCGAACACCACGACCACCGGAGAGGGTGCCCACCATGTCCCCGTCTGACGTCCTGCTGCAGACCGAGGGTGTCATCGTCCGCTTCGGCGGCAACACCGCTGTCGACAAGGTCAGCATCGATATCTGTGCCGGCGCGGTCACGGGGCTGATCGGTCCCAACGGTGCCGGTAAGACGACGCTCTACAACTGCATCACCGGGATGCAACGGCCGGACGCCGGCCGGATCCTGTTCGACGGCCAGGACATCTCGCGGCTCCCGCCCGGGAAGCGTGCCCGGATGGGGATGGCCCGCACGTTCCAGCGGCTTGAGCTTTTCCTGTCGTTGAGCGTGCGTGACAACCTACGCGTCGCGGGCGACATCGTGCGCTCCAACAGCGATCGCAAGTTCGACGTCGAGGGCGAGACCGACCGGGTCATCGAGCTGACCGGCCTGGGCGATGTCGCGCACCTCGACGTGTCGGACATCCCGACGGGCCGTGCGCGCGTCGTGGAGGTGGCGCGCGCACTGATGACGGGGCCGCGGCTACTGCTGCTCGACGAGCCTGCGTCAGGACAGACCGAGCAGGAGACCGAGAAGTTCGCCGAGATGCTGCAAGGGCTGGCCGATGACGGGCTCGCGGTCTGCCTCGTCGAGCATGATCTACCGCTCGTTATGGGCCTGTGTACCCGCATCCACGTCCTCGACCACGGCGTGCTGATCGCCTCGGGCAGCCCGGCCGAGGTACAGGCATCACCCGCCGTCATCGAGGCCTACATCGGAACGGAGACCGTGGCATGACCGTCACTGAACCCCATCCGGCCGCGGTCCTGGTCGCGGAAGAACCGGCCATCGAGCTGGTCGGCGTGCGCGCGGCGTACGGCGCGATCGAGGTGCTCAAGGGCGTCGATCTGAGCGTGCGGGCTGGCTCCGTCGTCGCGCTGCTCGGCCCCAATGGCGGTGGCAAGACCACGACGATGAAGATCGTCAGCGGACTGATGCCGACGACGGCCGGCGAGCTGCGGCTGTCGGGGCGCAACGTCACGGGCATCACGGCAACCGAGTCGAGCCGCCTGGGCGTCTGCTCGATCCCGGAGGGTCGTGGCGTGTTCCCCAACCTGACGGTGCGCGAGAATCTATGGGTCGCGACCGGAACAGGCACCAAGCGCGCCGCGATCGAGGAGGCCGCTTTCACTCGCTTTCCGAAGCTCTCGGACCGGCGCCATCAGCTCGCGGGCTCTATGTCGGGTGGCGAGCAGCAGATGCTCGCCCTCGCGAGGGCCCTCGGAACCGATCCTGCGGTGCTGCTCCTCGACGAGCTGTCGATGGGGCTGGCTCCGATGATCGTCTCGCAGATGTACGACATCGTCGGCGGCCTGGCCGCCGAAGGTATCTCGATTCTCGTCGCCGAGCAGTTCGCACGTGTTGTCCTGCCCATCGCCGATACCGCCGCGCTGATGCTCGGCGGCCGGATCGTCAAGGTCGGCCGCCCGGCCGATCTCGAGCAAGAACTCTCCACCACCTACCTGGGAGGCTGACCATGATCACCGAAGAACGTCGTACCGAGTTCCACCAGCAGGTCGCAGACCACAAGCTCAAGGCCGATAGCTCGAAGTCCGATCGCCCCGTCCGGATCATTGGCATTCTGCTGATGATCGGCGGTGTCATCGGGGCATTCGTCGCCTACAATGCGTCGATGGCGCAGTCGGACACGCGAGACATCACCTCATCGCTGATCCTCGCCGTCGCGTGCCTCGGTCTGACCGTCATCGGCTCCGCGATGTACGTCGCGACGGCCGTGACGAAGGTGCTGCGCCTGTGGCTTCTGCGTCAGCTCGTCGAGGGTCAGAGCCAGACCGACCAGATCGCTGCCGCTCTTCGCGAACGTCACTAGGGGGAATTGCGTATGGCGAACGATCATCCGCTCGACATCCACGATGCCACGGGTCTTGCCCGAGCCGTCCGTGACGGTCAGGTCGACGTCCGCGACGTCGTAGCGGAGTCGATCGCCCGGATCGAGAGGCTCGACGGCGCCCTGAACGCAGTCGCGCACACTCGATTCGACGCGGCACTCGCCGAGGTCGATGCGGGGCTGCGGGATGGTCCGCTGCGCGGCGTGCCGGTCCTGGTCAAGGACATGCACGCCGATGTGGCGGGCCTGCCCTCGACCAGCGGCAGCCGACTCTTCGCCGACTATGTGCCGACGCGCGACAGCGAGCTCGTGCGGCGCTACAAGGCTGCAGGCGCGGTCGTGCTGGGCACGACCAACGTTCCCGAGCTCGGCTACAACGCGAGCACCGAGGGCCAGTTGTTCGGTCCGTGCCGCAACCCGCGTGACACGGAGCGATCGTCGGGCGGTTCCAGCGGTGGCTCCGCCGTCGCGGTCGCGTCCGGGATGGTGCCGGTCGCGACGGCCAGCGACGGTGGCGGGTCGATCCGCATCCCCGCCTCGATGAACGGCCTGTTCGGACTCAAACCGAGTCGCGGCCGGGTCAGTCCCGCGCCCTATCCGAGCCTGATGTCGGGCCCTCAGAGCGTGCATCACGCGCTGACCACGACGGTCCGTGACAGCGCGCTGCTGCTCGACATCGCACATGGCTCGCTGCCTGGCGACGCCTTCGGAGCACCCACCCCGGAGGCCCCATTCGTCGAGCTTGCAGCCCGCGAGCCCGGACGGCTCCGGATCGGCATGGCCATCGCGCCGGGCGACGGCGACCCGGCCTCGGCTGAGGTGCTCGACGTGCTGAGGCGGGCCGCCGATCTGCTGACCGATCTGGGTCACGTCATCACCGAGACAACGCTCGACTACACGCTGGAGGAGTCGCAGGGCGGTGGTGCCGCGCTGATGGGTGCGGGGCTCGTCGCGAGCGTCGATGCACGGCTGGCGCAGCTGGGCCGGGAGCTGCGCGATGACGATCTCGAGGCGCTGACCCGCACGCTCTACGAGAGCTATCGAGCCGGACTGACAGGTGCGGATGTCGTGCGAGCGCAGGAGACCGCGCAGCGTGTCGGCTGGCGCATCGGGCAGCAGTTGCAGACGTTCGACGTTTTGATGACCCCTACCTTGGCCGAGCCCGTGCCGCCTCTGGGTCTGCTCGACACGATGCGACCCGAGTCGATCTGGGAGCATGGCAGTCGCTACTCGGCCTTCACAAGTCTGTTCAACCTCACGGGTCAGCCTGCGATCTCGCTGCCGCTGGGTGCCGACTCCCGAGGGATGCCAATCGGCGTCCAGATCGCCGCAGACCTCGGCGGCGAGGGACTGTTGCTCTCGCTCGCGACACAGGTCGAGCGTGCCGCGCCGTGGGAGCGCCGGGCTCCCGGCTACTGACTCGGGCTCTGACGTCGTGCGCTTCGCGAGGCTCCCGTTGAGCGGGATCGCGCAGCGTGGTGGCTTCGTCGCGCTCCTACGGTGCAGACGTGGGCGTCAAGCCCACGGGGGACGTTCAACGTCCCACGTCACGAGCACACGAGGAGCCCCATGGACCTGCGGGAGACACCGGCTCAGCAGCAGCTGCGCAAAGAGCTGAGGGCCTACTTCGCCGCCCTGCTTCCAGAGGACGAGCGTCGCGAGGTTGGTGAGGCCGGCGCGGGTGGCGATCGCTTCCGCGAGGTCGTCAAGATGCTCGGCCGCGATGGCTGGCTCGGCGTCGGCTGGCCCGTCGAGTACGGCGGCCAGGGACGCTCCATGGAGGAGCAGTACGTCTTCTTCGATGAGGTCCAGCGCGCCGGTCTGCCTTTCCCGTTCGTCACGGTCAACACCGTCGGCCCGACGCTGATGCAATACGGCACGCAGGAGCAGAAGCAGGCCTATCTGCCGGGCATCCTCTCGGGCGACATCATCTTCGCGATCGGCTACACCGAGCCCGAGGCCGGCACCGACCTGGCATCGCTGCGCACGCGCGCCGTGCGGGACGGTGACGAGTACATCATCGACGGCACCAAGATCTTCACGACCGGCGGCAACACCGCCCACTACGTCTGGCTCGCGGCCCGCACGGATCCGGACGCCCCGAAGCACAAGGGCATCTCGATCCTGATCGTCCCGTGCGATGATCCCGGCTACAGTTGGAGCCCGATCCGCGCGGTCGGCGGCATGACGGTCACGGCGACGTACTACAGCGATATCCGCGTGCCCGCCGCCAACATGGTCGGCGACGTCAATGGCGGTTGGCAGCTGCTTGCGGCGCAGCTCAATCATGAGCGAGTGGGTCTGGCCGCGCTCGGCGGCCGCATGGTTCAGCTGTGGGAGCACACGCTGGATTGGGCCAAGGAGACCGGCACGATCGAGCTGCCCTGGGTACAGCAGGAGATGGCTCGCACGTTCGCCAAGCTCCAGGCGATGCAGCTCATGAACTGGAAGATGACTGCGGAGGTCAGCGACGGGACCCTCACAGGGGCGACAGCCGGAGCGGCGAAGACCTACGGCACCGAGACGCATATCGATGTGCAGCGTGTTCTGAGCCAGGTCGTCGGTGCCGCGGGCCGCATCCGTCCTGGCTCACCGGGCGCGGTGCTCGCAGGGCAGATCGAGCAGCTGTCGCGCCAGGGCATCGTCAACACCTTCGGTGGCGGCGTCAACGACGTCCTGCGCGATATGGTCGCGACCCAGGGTCTCGGCCTGCCGAGGTCCAAGCGATGAGCGACTTCGAGGATCGCCTGGCGTCATTCATCGGCCGTGTGCTCGTTGAGCGTCGGCCCGGGCAGGATCTGGTCAACCAGCCCATGATCCGACACTGGGTCGAGGCGATGGGCGACGAGAACCCCGTCCACACCGACGATGAAGCCGCCCGCGCGCCCGGTCGCGCCGGCGGCGTGGCCCCCCCGCCGAGGGGGCGACCCGGGACGAGGCGCGGGTCTGCC
>JBBSSC010000077.1:0-8343 GCA_038242465.1 Propionibacteriales bacterium
AGCGGTAGTCCTGATGAATCAGGGCGACCCGCAGATCACCGGCCGATCTCCAGCTCGGCCGCGCAACTGGCAGACCGTTGATCTCCACCGAGCCGGAGTCGGGCGTCTGCAGCCCCGCGATGACTCGCAACAACGTCGACTTCCCGCTCCCGCTCGGCCCCCATGACCACAGTCGGACCGGCCTCGAAGGACAGCGAGAGATTCTTGAGGGGAGTCGTCGGTTGATAGGTCACGGTGACGTCGCGCAGTTCGATCATGTGTCGCTCTCGTGTGGATCTCGACCCGGTCGTTCGAGCAACTTAGGGCACACGAGGTTCAGGTCGAGGCCATCTGCACATCCGAGACACGTGGCCGGCGGCGTGGGTCAGCGGCGGGGCTCGCGCTTCATGGGGACGTGGTCGATGCCGGCCTCCATGAAGTTGGCGCCCGAACGGACGTAGCCGAACGAGCCGTACCAGCGCTCCAGATAGGCCTGGGCGTTCAGCACCAGGAGGTCATCGCCCCACAGCCGGGTGCACTCTGCGACCAGTCGGCCCGATAGGCCGCGCCCGCGTTGGTCGCTGCGCGTGCAGACGCGGCCGATGTGGCGCTCGCCGTCCTCGACGTATGAGCGCAGATAGCTCGTGGGGCCGTCGGCGTCGGCCAGCCACAGATGCGTCATGGAGGGCAGCAGATCGCGGCCGTCGACATCGGGCTCGTCGCACTGCTGCTCGACCGCGAAGACCGCATCGCGGATCTTCCATATGTCGTAGACGTCCTGGGCCGTGAGCTGGTGGCCGGTGACGGTGCGAATCGTCATGCGCAGGACGAGCAGGTGCCGAAGATCTCGAGCGTGTGGGAGACATCGCGGAAGCCGTTCTCGTCGGCGATCTTGTCAGCCCAGCGCTCGACCGTGGGGCCCTCGACCTCGATGGTGCGTCCGCACGAGCGGCACACGAGGTGATGGTGGTGGCCCGCGCTGCACTGGCGGTACAGCACTTCACCATCGTCATTGCGCAGCGCATCGACCTCGGCGGCATCGGCGAGCCCCTGAAGGCTGCGGTAGACCGTTGAGAGGCCCACTGACTCGCCGCGCTGCGTGAGGATGTCGTGGATCTCCTGGGCGCTTGCAAATCCGTCGAGATCCTCGAGGATCGCGACGACTGCGCGCCGCTGGCGGGTGTTGCGGGGTGCTTCGACCATGGGGCTGCTCCTCAGGTGGAATCTACTCGATGACGCCGTGCCCGGCCGCGGCTCAGCACGGCTCCCGTGCATGCTGCGACGCCGAAGATTGTCAGGGCGATCAGGACGATCGTGGGTCCCGGCTGCGTGTTGATCTGATAGCTCGTGAACAGCCCGCCCACCGCCGACACGAGGCCGATCGCCATGGCCGCGAGATGTGTCGCGCGGAAGCTGCGGGTCAGCTGCTGCGACGCCGCGACCGGCACGACCATTAATGCGGAGACGAGCAGCAAGCCGACCGTCCGCATCGCGACCGTGATCGTGACGGCGGCCAGGACGGCGATCAGAATGCTGTAGAAACGGACCGGAACGCCGCTGACCTTGGCATGTTCCTCGTCCTGGCACACCGCGAACAGCTGCGGAGAGAGTCCGAGCGCGAGCACCACCACGAGCAGGCCGAGCACTCCGACCAGCACGAGATCGCCCGTGGAGACCGTCGTGATCGCGCCGAACAGATAGGCATTCAGGGACGCCGCGCTCTCGTCGGCGAGATTCGTCAGTAGGACGCCGCCCGCGATACCGCCGTAGAACAGCATCGCGAGAGCAACATCGGCACTCGTGCGGCCGTACATCCGCAACAGCTCGATCACGATCGCGCCGAGGGCCGCGACGATGACGGCCGTGATGATCGGCGCGATGCCGGTCAGCAGACCGAGGGCGACGCCTGTCAGCGCGACATGTCCGAGCCCGTCACCGAGCAGGGAGAGCCTGCGTTGAACGAGGAACGTGCCGATTGCGGGTGCGGCAAGGCCTGTGAACACCGCGGCGATCAGCGCGCGGCGCATGAATTCGTAGTCGAGGAGCTCGATCATCTCCAGATCGCCTGCCCCGTGATGCTGTCCGGCACCTCGATGTGATCGCCGTGGCGATGCGCATGGGTGTTGGCATCCTCGGCGATCGCATCGACGGTGCCGGCATATGCGACCTCACCCGCCCGCAGGATGACGGCACGGTCGATGAGGGGACGCAAGGGGCCGAGCTCGTGGGCTACCAGCAGCACCGAGGTGCCCTCGTGGATGAGGCCCGCGAGGAGCTCGGCGAGTGACTCCTGGTTGTCGTGGTCGACGCCGGCCGTGGGCTCATCCATGATGAGTAGCTCGGACTCGGAGGCAAGCGCGCGGGCGATCAGCGCACGCTGCTGCTGGCCGCCTGACATCTCGTTGACCGATGTGCGGGCGTACTCCGACAGGCCGACGCGGGCGATCGCGGCGTCGACTGCCTCAAGGTCACTGTGGGAGCGCCATCCGACGAAGCGTCGGCGAGCGAGACGTCCGCTCATAACGACCTCGTGCACCGTGGCTGGGACGCCCGCGACAGCGGTGTTGCGCTGCGGCACGTAGCCGATGCGCTGACGGTCTCGGAACCGGTCGAGCGGTGTGCCGAACAGCTCGATCGTTCCGGCACTGGAGCCGACGAGACCGACGGCCGCGCGCACCAGCGTCGACTTGCCTGAGCCGTTGGCACCCAGTAGCGCAACGAACTCGCCGGCGGCCACGTCGAGATCGACCTGCCGCAGGACAGGACGGCCGTCGAGGGCGACGGTCAGACCGCGCACGGTCAGCGGAGCGGCTTCACTCATGCGCAGGAGTTCGCCTTCCTCAAGTTGTCGAGGTTCTTGCGCATCAGCGTCAGATAGGTCTCGTTCTTCGTGGTGTCGGAGAGCCCCTCGATGGGATCGAGCGTAGCGGTCGTCGCCCCCGTCTCGTTCGCGATGGTGTCGGCGATCGCAGGACTCACGAGCTCTTCGGTGAAGATCGTGGTGATCTTCTCGGCGCGGACGAGGCGGGTGATGTCGCCGAGCTGTGCGGGGGAGGGCTCATTCGTCGGATCGAGCCCGGCGATCGGCACCTGCGTCAGGTCGTAACGGGCCGCGAGGTATTGGAAGGCAGCGTGGCTCGTCACGATCGTGCGGGTACGGCACTCCTGCAGACCGGTCGAGAATTCCTCGTCGAGGGCGGCCAGCTCGGCGATGAGCGCGGCGGCATTGGCCGTGAAGTCTGCAGCGTGCTCGGGGTCGAGGTCCGCCAGCCGGGTCGAGACGGCCTCGGCGAGTTTCACCATCGTGGTCGGATCAAGCCAGACGTGGGGATCGTCGTCGCCGTGATCGTGCCCGTCGTCGGCGTGATGGGCCTCCTCCTCGTTCGAGGCTCCCTGGGAGGGCAGCATCTCGATGAGTGCCGCGAAGTCGATGGTGTCGTCGTCGCTGCGACCTGCTTGGTCGACGGCCTCGTCGACGGCGGTCTGGAAGTGCTCTTCGTAGATTACGAGGTCGGCATCCTGCACAGCAGCGACCTGCTTCGGCTTGAGCTCGAGGTCATGGGGTTCGGTGCCCGGCGAGGTCAGGTTGTTGATCGTGACGAAGGAGCCGCCCACTCGCTCGGCGACGAAGCTGAGTGCGTAGAAGGACGTCACGACGGACGTCGTCCCCTCCTCCTTGGCCGAGGGGCCGCAGGCGGCAAGGAGGGTGACGAGCGGCAGTGCCGTGAGTAGGACGAGAGGCTTCTTCATGGGAACCATTCTCAAGTAGTTGGGAATGGTTGTCAATGTCGGACGGGCGGTAGCCGCGCTGGCTGGGCCCGCCGGTAGGCTGTCGGAAACCCTCGGGCGTCCGTGATCACGATGACGGACAACGGCCCGCCGACACCCAGCCGGATTGGAATATCCCCTCATGGCATCAACCGTCGACAACGTCATCAGTCTCAGCAAGCGCAGGGGATTCGTCTACCAGTGCGGCGAGATCTACGGCGGCACGAGATCCGCTTGGGACTACGGTCCGCTGGGCGTCGAGCTCAAAGAGAACATCAAGCGTCAGTGGTGGCGCTCGATGGTGCAAGGCCGCGATGACGTCGTGGGTCTGGACTCATCGGTCATCCTGCCCACCGAGGTCTGGAAGGCATCGGGCCACCTCGCTGCCTTCGTCGACCCGCTGGTCGAGTGCCAGAGCTGCCACAAGCGCTACCGCCAGGATCACCTCCAGGAGGCGTACGCCGAGAAGAAGAACATCGCCGACCCCGACTCGGTCGGCATGGAGCTCATCGTCTGCGCCGCGTGCGGCACCCGCGGTGAGTGGACCGAGCCGCGGATGTTCAACGGACTGCTCAAGACATTCCTCGGCCCCGTCGAGTCCGAAGAAGGCCTGCACTACCTGCGTCCCGAGACGGCGCAGGGCATCTTCGTCAACTTCATGCAGGTCATGACGACCGCGCGCAAGAAGCCGCCGTTCGGCATCGGCCAGATCGGCAAGAGCTTCCGCAACGAGATCACGCCCGGCAACTTCATCTTCCGCACGCGCGAGTTCGAGCAGATGGAGATGGAGTTCTTCGTCGAGCCCGGAACCGATGAAGAGTGGCAAGAGACCTGGATGAAGATCCGCATGGATTGGTACACGGGTCTGGGCATCGAGCCTGCGAACCTGCGCTTCTTCGAGCACCCCGCCGAGAAGCTCTCGCACTACTCCAAGCGAACCGTCGACATCGAGTACAGGTTCGAGTTCGCCGGTTCCACGTGGGGCGAGCTCGAGGGTATTGCCAACCGCACTGACTTCGACCTCAAGACGCATAGTGAGCACTCCGGCAAGGATCTGCAGTACTTCGATCAGCAGGCCAATGAGCGCTGGACGCCGTACGTCATCGAGCCCGCGGCGGGCGTCAACCGTTCCATGATGGCCTTCCTGATCGATGCGTACACCGAGGAAGAGGTGCCGAATGCCAAGGGCGGCACCGACACCCGCACGGTGCTCAAGCTCGATCATCGCCTCGCGCCGGTCAAGGCAGCTGTGCTGCCGCTGTCGCGCAACGAAGAGCTGTCGCCCAAGGCCAAGGCGCTCGCTGCCGAGCTGCGCGGCTTTTGGAACGTCGACTTCGATGATGCGCAGGCCATCGGCAAGCGCTACCGCCGTCAGGACGAGATCGGCACGCCGTTCTGCATCACGGTCGACTTCGAGACACTCGACGACCAGGCCGTCACGATCCGCTCGCGCGACACCATGGCGCAGGAGCGCATCGCGCTCGATCAGGTGACGTCCTACCTGGCGGCGCGTCTTCCAGGATGCTGAGTGGTTCGTGGATGAGAATCGGCGTGTGAGGCCACCACGAATCAACGCGGCTCGGATCGCCGCCGTCGCCGCGGCTGTTGCGCTGGCGCTGACCGGATGCTCATCGTCCGAGTCGGAGGCCACACCTTCGGCGACGGTTACAACGCCCAAGGGCTTCGAGGTTCCGGCGGGTGTCACGCTGACGAAGGGCGGCACCGCGTTGGCGCTCGGTTCGCCCGCGAGCGTCGTCCATGAGGTGGGTGGCGAGGCGGCCAGCGCCGTCTCCGTCACGGTGACCAAGGCCAAGTTGGGCTCGATCGGTGACTTCAAGTTCTTCTCGCTCGACGAGACAACCAAGAAGTCGGCGCCGTACTACGTCACAGTCAATGTCAGGAATGAGGGCCCGGCGGGGCTTGGCGGCTCCGCGTTGCCGATCTACGCGCACGATGACAGCAACACCAACCTGCCGGCCAGCGATATCGTCGGCGAGTTCAAGCCCTGCCCGCGCTCGACGCTTCCCGACAGCTTCCTGCCCGGCGCCGCAGCTGATCTCTGCCTGGTCTATCTCGTCCCCGAGGGTCGCAACCTCACCGCGATCATCCTCCAGACAGGTACCACTCAAGATGCGATCACCTGGAAGCCCTAGCCGATACACCTAGCCTTGAACGAACCTGCTGCGTGATGAGCGGCTAGTGGTTGTGATGCATCGGATTTGGTGACCGGGCGGCGTCTGGGACAATGGGGCAATGCCCACCGCCACGCTGCCGCGCTCTCTTCGGCTGGGTGACCTCGAGGTCCCCAACCCCGTCGTCCTCGCGCCCATGGCGGGTGTCACGAATGCCGCCTTCCGCCAGCTGTGCGCCGAGCAAGGTGCAGGGCTTTATGTCTGCGAGATGATCACGTCGCGCGGCATTGTCGAGGGCGACAAGACTTCGCTGTCGATGCTGACGTTTGCGCCCAACGAGGTCTACCGCTCGGTGCAGCTGTACGGCATCGATCCCGACACGATCGGCAGAGCGGTCGAGATCCTGTGCGCGGATCACGGCGTCGACCATGTCGACCTCAACTTCGGCTGCCCGGTTCCCAAGGTGACGCGCAAGGGCGGGGGAGCGGCACTGCCCTGGAAAGACGTCCTGCTGGGGCAGATCCTGACTGCGGCCGTCGGCGCCGCCGCACCCTATGGTGTCCCGGTCACGATGAAGACCCGCAAGGGCATCGACGACGATCACCTGACGTATCTCGATGCAGGGCGCATCGCGCAGGACACGGGCTGCGCCGCAATCGCGCTGCACGGACGCACCGCAGTGCAGCACTACTCCGGCGCCGCCGACTGGTCATCGATCGCCGAACTGAAGGCATCGGTCGACATCCCTGTCCTCGGCAACGGCGATATCTGGGAAGCCGCCGACGCGATTCGCATGGTCGAGGAGACAGGCTGCGATGGCGTCGTCGTGGGCCGCGGCTGCCTGGGCCGGCCGTGGTTGTTCCGCGACCTCGCGGCAGCCTTCAGCGGCGAGACTGTCGTCGAGCTGCCGAATCTCGGCGAGGTCTCGGCCATCATGCGTCGCCACGCAGAGCTGCTGACGGGCGTTATGGGCCCCGAGCGCGGCTGCATCGAGTTCCGCAAGCACATCGCCTGGTACCTCAAGGGGTTCGCGGCGGGCAGCGAGGTCAGGCATCGCCTCGGCATGGTGTCGTCGCTTGCAGACCTCGATGAGCTGCTGGGACGACTCGACCCGGCCGAGCCGTATCCGGTGGCCGAGCTCGGCACACCGCGTGGGCGTCAGGGCAACCCCAAGAAGGTCTCGGTGCCCGATGGCTGGCTCGACAGCCGGGAGGTCACGGCACCGCTCGATCCCCTCGCCGAAGACGGCACGTCCGGCGGCTGACCGCTCGGGGCGGCGGTGCGCGAGCGTCCACTTTGTGCGCGGTCATGGACGCCAGTGCACCGCCCCAGCTTCTTCAGTGCCGAGCGGCGCGGGCGCGGTCGAGCTGAGCCCAGAGTGCCGCTCGGGCGTCCTGCTCGTCGAAGCTGCGGCCATCGGCGTTGACGGGCCCAGCGGGGGTATGTACCTCGACTGTTGCTACACCGCGGAGCCGTTGCAGCGGGCCTTGGCGCAGCTCGACCGACTGGGTCTTGCGGTGCGGGACGATATTGGTCGACTGGTGGATCCAGCCCGATCCGGTGACGAAGGTCGTGGCGTCCGCGCCGATCCACCGGTAGCGCCAGCCGATGGGAGCGAAAATCCACGAGCGTCGCGGGGCCGAGGTGCGGAGAATCTCCGCGGTCGCGCCTGGAATGAGCTCATCGATGACCGCCGCGGCGAGGGCCCGGTCAGCGATGGGCAGCAAGATCGACGAGGAGTCGGTGCCTTGATCCTCGCCGCGGGCCGCGTAGCCCGCGATGTCAACCTCGAGCCGCTGCCAGCCCAGTCGGCGCCACACGAATGGCTCGCGGATCGCGATGCCCTGCACCCGGTTGTACGGGATCGTCTGGGATGTCCGCGAGAACAGCCCGCGCTCGATCCGTAGCCCACGTTCGCCGCGCGACAGCGTGAAGTCCCATTGCTGTGGGACCCGCCGAGCGACGATCTGCGCGAGCCACGTGATCATCGGGATGATGCCGCCGAGCAGCACGAGGATGCCGTCGAACCAGAATGCGATGACCAAGAGTGTGACGGATCCGATCGCCGCGAACAGGAAGTCGAGCGACAGCAGCGTGCCGAGCATGACCCGCTCGGGAGGGACCTTGGTGATGATGCTGCGATGCTCGTCCTCTGCCTCGACGGGCTGGTCGCCGTTCGCGCGGTTCAGCAGCACGCGACGCAGGGACCGCGCGTCGTCGAGGCGCAGGAACTTCAGGCTCGTCCGTGAGTCATTGCCGCCCGCCATCTCGATGCGCAGCTCGGCCAGCCCGACGAGACGTGCTACCAGTGGCTCGGCGATGTCGACGGACTGAATGCGTTCGTACGGGATGCGTCGCGACGACTTGGTGATGACGCCCGAGTTGATCCGCAGCTCGGTGCCGTCGATGACATAGCGGGTGTAGCGCCAGCTGACGTAGCCGAACAGGAGGCCGAGCAGAAGCC